>JAGQVN010000016.1 GCA_020437905.1 Flavobacteriales bacterium | reverse complement strand
GTTGTCGATCTGCCATCCATAGTCCCAGATGGACGTATATCGAAAACGGAGTTGAACGTTGGCTGGATCGTTGGCCACCCAGCTTGAGATGTCCAGGTCGACCAATTCCGGGTTGGGTCTTCCGTCGCGACCAACTCCTTCCCCGATCTCGGTCTCATCCCAGGTCACGCCTCCATCGGTGCTAACTCCCACGTAACAGTGGTCCTCCTGCCATTCCTGGAAATACTGTTCGAACTCCAGTTTCAGGAATTGAGGCGCCATGCTCAGGTCGATCACCGGAGAGATCAGTGAGGTCTCTGTGGTGAGCCCCTGTCCCAGGAAATCGTCATCCACGATCACCCATCCGGAGGGGCTGCTCGAATTGAGCGGTGGGACCGGATAAGTGGACGTCGTTGGTCCAGGTCCTACATCGGTCCAGGCCCAATCCACCCCGGAAGGAGTATTCACGGTCCAGCCGTTCAGGCCGGCATCGAAGGGCTCGCTGAAATAGGTCGTGCCTTTGGCCGATCCAAGCTGGTGGCCGGGGACCGCATAGCCACCGTGGTGTTTGCCTTCCGGATGCGCTTCGAATGCGGGTCGCATCAGCTGCCCATATGTGGGTGCCGCCAGCAAGGCAACGCCCAGTGCGTACAATGTTCTCATGTCAACAAGGGGTTTGAGGCAAGATAGTGTCAGTAAGCGAAAATACCGCGCCGTCAAACACAATGCCCCGGTCCTTTGATCGGGACCGGGGCATCGCGGTTGGAGGGTTCGATCAGCGTACCACGGACATGGTCCGGCTCAGGCGGCTCTTTTCCCCGCTCAGCGTGTAGGTGTACATGCCTGAGGCCAGAGCGCTCGCATCGAAGTTGATGGTGTGTGTCCCTGCATTGCGGCTGCCCAGGTGCTGCTGGAAAACGATCCTTCCGGAGGCATCCATGACCATCAGGTCAAGACGATCGCTTTCCTCCAGCGTGAAGGGAATGGTCGTCAAGGTGTTCACCGGGTTCGGGTAGTTCGCCAACAAGGTCAAACCGGCGTTGCTCACGATCTGGACGGAAGCAGCCTGGTCCAGATAGGGACGTACGTGCGTGGCCCGGTTCCCGTTGCCGATGTACTGGATCAGGCCATCGTCTGCGGATTGGATGCCCCACAGGCCCCCGCGACGGATCGGGCCGCTCGTCACAACGCGCACCGTTTCAGTGCCGGTGTTCGTTACGAAGGCGATATAGTCGTAGTTCGGGTCCATATCCACCGGCACAGGGTTCGGATCGCTCAGGATCGGGTCAAAGGGAATGAAGATCATGGTGCTGTCACCAGTGGCGTTCAGATCCGAGGCCTGTACCTCGTACAGGTCACTGGTGGCGACCAGTTCCAACCCAAGGTCATCCTCGCGGAACAATTCCACAGTGATCGCAGCGCCCACGTCCGTGCCGTCCAGGAGACCCACGCTCACTCCGTAGCAGATGCTTCCGGTGTTCTCGATCTCGTATTTGTTCCCGATGCTCTTCAGGTCCAGACTTGTACTGATGTTGTAGAACGTGCCACTGGAAGCCACGAGGTCATGACCCATGACATTCCAACCATCCGCCTCGCCTGCACTTGTCACACGGAAGTTGCGCATGCCGAAGTTGTCGGTGCTGTCGATATCCGCCGAATCCGAGCGCACGAAGTAGTCGATCGTGATGCGACCAGGGGTGGTCGGCGCCCATCCGGTACTGAAATAGACCGAATCCAGCACATCAATGCCCAGCTGCGCGAGCGGCGTGCTACTGAAGGTGCCCTGGCTCACACCGTCCTGCGAGATCTCCGCATCGATGATCACATTGTACATGATGTTGGAACCGCTGTTCCTCACGCTGGCCCCGAGGATCACATCGGTGGCCTGCTCCAAAGGCAACAGGGAATACTCCAACGAACGCTGAGTGAAGTCATCATAGATCACGTCCGTGCGCGACATGTACGCCTCGACGAGCGAAAGATCATTCAGCGGGAGGGGCACGATCCGGATGTCATCGATCATCCAGAAGTACACGCGGGCGTTCCAACCGAAACGCAGGTACACCGTCGGCTCGTCACCAGCAACGGAGGAAATATTCAATTCGACGGTCACGGGGTTCGCACTGGCTGTATTGGCCACGGTGGAGCCTTGAACGGTCCAATTGGTCCATGTTGTACCATCATTGCTTACCTGGACAATGAAGTCGGGAGAATTATTGTATCGGAAATACTGTTCAAATTCCAGCTTTACGGCAGGGTGGCCCGTCAGGTCGATCGCCGAGGTGGTGAACCAGGAATCCAGGTACTGATAAGTGGTGCCACTGGGCTGGCCGAAATTCGTGTTGTTGGCAGAGTCCGGGTCGCTTATCAAAAAACCGTTCGTACCGGTGGTGCTTGCGATCGGGTCGCCTGCACCAGCGAAGAAACCGGCCGATCCGTTCAGGGACCATTTCCAGGGACAGAGACCCGAGGTGTCGTGAAGGGTCCAACCAGCAGGGACTCCTCCACCGAAGTCCTCGGACCAGATGATGTTCCCGGCACGATAATCGGCCGAGGGTGTGACGGGTTCACTATCCACCCGAGCCTCGGGCATATCAGGCAATGGAGCGACGCCAGGGGACTGGGCCGTCGCAGTGCCCGCGATCAGGAATACGCAAGCGGAAAGTGCAAGTAGTTTTCGTTCCATGGTCTATGGTCTCTTTGGGAATGGACCGTGAATTTAGGTGAAAGAGACTTCGCTGCGCCGATATATTCCTGAATGGCAACATCCGGGATGGAACGTTGAGCTTCCAAGCAGAGCATGGTGCCGGAAAAACCAAAGACCCCCCGGGGTTCCGGAGGGTCTTCAGCCGTTGGTTCGTTTTGGATCAGCGGGTCACGATCATGCGACGCGCCAGGCGGTCCTGACCTGCGGTGAGCGCATACTGATATGCGCCTGGAGCCAAGGGTGCACCGTCCATGTCGATCAGATGGCTGCCGGCGGGACGGTTCCCCAGCTGCTTGACCATCACGGTCTTGCCGGCCATGTCGATCACCTCGAAAGTCACCTCCCGCGCCTCCTGCAAGGTGTATGGAATGGTCGTAAGCCCAGTGAACGGGTTCGGCATGTTCGGTCCCAAGCTGAGGCCATTGCTGGTCAGGTCGGCGATGCCAACCGGGGCGTCGGCCAGGAACAGGCGGATCATCACGGCAGGGTTATCCGGGGCTGTGTAGAAGATGAGGCTGCCATCGGCTGGATCCACGCTCCAAAGCCCGCCCGGGTTGAGGGTTCCGCTGACGCCGATCCGGACCTCTTCGGTACCCGGGTTCTCGACCACGGAGATGTAGTCGTTGGCCGGGTCAAGTGTGACCGGTGTTGGGTTGGGGTCGCTCAGGATCGGGTCGAATGGAATGAACACGATGTTGTTGCTTCCCGTTCCACCGATGTGCCAGCCTTCGATCTCGAACAGGTCTGAAACGGCCATGGTCTCGAGGCCATCGTCATTCAGTTGCAGCAGGGTTGCCTGTACGCCGGCTCCAGCCACTGTTCCGGTCGCGAAGGCCAGTCCGATCCCGTAGGCCACGCTTCCCGTGTTCTGGATCTCCGATCGGATACCGAAGCCGGGGTCCGTTCCTCCTTGGTTCATGACATAGTATCCCGTCAATGAATTGGCGTCGAGGCCCATATTGCTGTATCCGTCCGCGGCGGCAGGCCCGGTTATTGTCATGCTCTTGCTTCCGCTGTTGTCGGAAGGGTCGGAATCAGGATCGTCCGCAGCCACACTGAGTTCGACCGATACCTCTCCGGTCATGGTCGGTGTCCAGTTCGTCATCACATAGATCGAATCGTGTGTGCCTGCTGCGAGCAGCGGATAAGGCATGCTGCTGAAGGTCCCTTGGCTCACACCTCCTTCGAAGATCTCAGCGGTCACGATCACGTTGGTCTGGTCCGCACCGCCATTATTGGTTACGTCGGCCCCTACGATCATGGGGTAGGCCTGCTCGAAGGCGAGGTGTGTGTATTCCTGGCTGGTTGCTGAATAGTCATCGTAGAAGGCACCTGCATCCGATAGGAAGGACTCCGTCAACGTCAGATTCGCCGGGGCCAGTTCCGCGATACAGATGTTATCGATCGCCAGGCCGGTCCCCCAGCAGCCGCCATCGTCCCATGTCCAGCGCAAACGAACGTCCGGTTGGCCGGCGTAGGCGGCAAGCGGAACGGTGATGCTCTGCAGCACCGGATCGTTCGGGTCACCAGCCTCAGGGATGGTATAAATGTTGGTCCAGGTCAAACCACCATCAGTGCTCGCATCCACACCTGCTTCGGTGGTGCAATAGAGACCATCGTTCAAGCATTCGAACTGAAGGCCGACCCCGGTCACGCCGCTCAGGTCGAAGGAAGGCGTGGAGATCCAGACCATGTTCATGCTGCAATCGCAGGGAGGGCCGTCGTCATTCGCATAGGCGAATGTGCTCATGCCTGCGGGAACAAAGAAAAAGTCGCCGGTCTGGGTGGCCGCTGAATCGCCTACCTGCCAAGGCGGGACGAAGGTTCCCAAGGGGTTGCCCATGTCATCCAATTGCTCCACATCGGCACTGATGCTCCAGCCTGCGGGTAGGACGCCGCCTTCGAAGTCCTCGGAGAATACGCATGTTCCGCCGCCGCGGTGCTCCACACGGGGCCCGGCAAGGTCAATGGGCGGTGCGTGTCGCAGGGCGCTCGAGATGGCGCGCGACTGCGCCAGCATGGACGTGGAGGCCATTACCAGGCCCAGGGTCAGGTACAATTGCTTCATGTTGTTCAGAGTTTTTCGTTCCGTCCTTGATCGACCCGTTAACGGCCCACCGTTCATCAAGAAACGTTGGGCCAGGGGTGCGCGGTGAAATTATTCCCCCGTCGGGACCGTTCCGGGCGTGATCAGCGAACGGTGAATTGCGTGATGAAGCGTTGTCGGGCAAGGATCTCAAGAAGGGTACAAAAAAAAGACCCCCCGGTGTCCCGGAGGGTCTTTTCAAATGGTCGGCTATCGCTTAGCGCGTCACGATCATCCGGCGGGCCAGGCGGTCCTGGCCGGCGGTGAGCACGTATTGGTAGGCCCCTGGTGCCAGCGGGGCACCATCCAGGTCGATCAAGTGGCTTCCTGCAGGACGGTTGCCCAGCTGCTTGATCATGACCGACTTACCCGCCATATCGATCACCTCGAAGGTCACTTCGCTTGCCTCCTGCAAGGTGTAAGGAATGGTGGTGAGACCGGTGAAGGGGTTCGGCATGTTCGGTCCCAGGCTCAGGCCATTGCTGGTCAGGTCGGTGATACCCACCGGTGCATCGGCCAGGAACAGGCGCGTCATCACCGCAGGGTTGCCCGTCCCGATGTATTGGGTCAGGCTTCCATCGGCCGGGTCCACAGAGAACAGGCCACCCGGGTTCAGGTTCCCGCTTGAACCGATGCGGACCACCTCAGTACCCGGATTCTCCACAACGGAGATATAGTCATTGGCCGGGTCAAGCATCACGGGCACCGGGTTCGGATCGCTCAGGATGGCGTCGAACGGAATGAACACGATGTTGTCGTTGCCCGTGCCGCCAATGTGCCAGCCTTGGATCTCGAAGAGGTCGGAAACGGCCATGGTCTCCAAACCATTGGCGTTGTCCTGAAGGAGCGTTACTTGTACGGCAGCACCGGCCGTGGTGCCGGTTGCGAATGCAACACCGATGCCATAGGCCATGCTTCCGGCATTCTGGATCTCCGTACGCGTACCCATGCCGCTGTAGGTGGAGCCCTGACTGATCTCAAAGAAACCTTGCAAGGCATTGTCGTCAAGACCCATGTTGCTGTAGCCATCAGCCTGGGAGGGTCCTGTAACGGTGAACGTGCCACTGCCGGTGTTGTCAGAGGGATCGATGTCAGCATTATCACCATCCACGCTCAGTTCCACTGTCACTGTTCCGGTCATCGTCGGGGTCCAGTTCGTGGTCACGAAGATGCTGTCGAGCGCACCAGGCGCCAGCAGCGCATAGGGCGCGCTGGTAAAGGTCCCCTGACTGACGCCACCTTCGAAGATCTCGGCGGTCACCACGATGTTGGTCTGGTCGGACCCACCGTTGTTGATGACCTCGGCACCTACGATCATCGGATAGGCCTGTTCCAAGGCCATGTGCGTGTACTCCTGATTGACAAGCGTGTAGTCCTCATAAAAGGCTGAGGCGTCGCTGAGGAAAGGCTTGTTCAATGCCAGGTCATAAGGATCCAATTCAACAATGCAGACATTGTCAATGGCAAGACCGGTACCCCAGCCTCCTCCGTCATCCCAGGTCCAGCGCAGACGCACGTCCGGTTGACCGGCCAAGGTGCCTAGTGGCACGGTGATATTCTGCAATACCGCGTCGTTCGCATCACCAGCCTCTGCGATCGTGTAGATCGAGGTCCAGGTGGCGCCGCCGTCCGTGCTGGCCTCAACGCCCGCGGCCGTGGTGGCGTACAGGCCGTCATTCAGGCACTCGAACTGAAGTCCGAGACCTGCGAAACCGCTCAGGTCGATGGACGGTGTGCTGAGCCATACCATGCTCATGCTGCAATCACAGGGAGGACCATCGTCATTGCAGAAGGCGAAAAGGTCCATGCCTGCAGGCACGTTGAAGAAGCCGCCGTTGTTGCACAGGGCGGAATCACCGACCTGCCATGGCGGGACAAAGGTCCCCAGCGGGTTACCATTACCATCCAACTGCTCGACATCGGCGCTCATGGTCCAACCGGCTGGCATTACGCCACCTTGGAAATCCTCGGAGAATACACAGGTACCACCGCTACGGTGTTGCACACTCGGCTCGGTCAGGTCCACATGGACCGGATGCAAAGCGGTGCCAGAGATCACGCGGCTTTGCGCGTAGGATCCGGAGGCGACCACCAGCAGGCCCATGGACAAGTAGATTTTCTTCATGGTCTTAGGATTGGTCTGATTTAACGGTTGATCACAAAGTTAACGATCCGGCACTAACCTACGCTCTGCAGCGCGGCATGACGACCAGCACGCCAGGTCCTTGTCGCGAGGGCGAACTTCAGCTACTCGATGATCAGTCGCTGACCATAGCTTTCCCCTGCGTCATTCCACGCACGAAGGGTATACACACCTGAGGGCCAGTCAGAAACTGAAAGATGGATCACGCCTCGTGACCGGCTTCCTACCGGCCACGAAACACGTTCGACCAAACGACCCTGACCATCATAGAATTCCAAGTTCCGCAGTTCATCTGGGGAACTAATAAGGACCCACTCGGCGGCAGGGTTCGGAAAAAGCCCGAGCCGAATGCCTTCCGTGGAGCCCTCCTCCATGCTGAGCGGAACCTGGTCCAAATGGCCAGCGATCGCTGGGGTGTGTAACGGGAACTCCCATGGACCATTGCCCGCCTCCCGGAACAACGCGTGCCCGATCGGACCGGTTCCGGCACTGGTCAAAACCAAAGCTCCACTGTCCGCCGCCTGAGCGACAGCCAGGATCAGGTCCTGACCTGCCTGGAACGGAACAGGTGGGTCGAAGTTCAGGTAGGTCCGGTCCCCCCATAGCCCGGCATCGATCGCCTGTGCATCAAGTTCCAGCACCTGCGTACTATCGATAACATCCAGGCTGCTGTTCAAAAGAAGCCCCACCACGGTCGCTCCTTCCTGCGTCCCTTGTCCGAGTTGAAAGGAGACGTGATGCAAGGTGCCGTCCGAAACAGGTTCCAATCGAACGCCCGACCAGAACCCGGAGGCAGGTCCAGTGATCAAAGGGCCGGTCGTGCCGGAATAAAGGGACATCGCAGAATTCCCTTCTGATGGTCCACCGGGCCCCGTCACCCGATGCGTTCGCGATGCGGTCTCGTCACCCGGAGCATCCTCGGTGCCGGTGTGCCGTGCTCGATAGTCAACGGTAACGATACCCGAGGAAGGAGCGCTCCATCCCGTTTCGATCTCTAGTGTGTCGCTTCCAAGGGCGCTAAGCAAGGCCAAAGTATCGCTGAAGAACATGCCCTGCGAGACCCCATTCTGGAATACCTCAGCCTCCAACCACACTTGGAACAGGGCAAGGGTCCCCAGATTGCGCACAGCACCACCCACTTCCAAGGTCCCGTACTGGGTTCCCGGGATCTCCGTGTATTCCAGGCTCCGAACGGTCTGATCGAAAGGGTCCCTCCCAACGTCGGCCAGGAACCCTTCATCCAGGACCAGGTCCCTTGCGCTGCGGGAACGGATGCAGAGATCATCGATGGCGATCCCTCCGACCCAGTTGCCCTTGTCGGTCCATCCGATGCGAAAGCGAGCTCCGACATTCCCATCCAAGGCGGAAAGGTCCGTGTAGACCGTGCTCCAGGCGCTCGGGTCAGCTGGAAGCTCCCTTAACCTCGTCCAGGTCGATCCGTCCGGGGAACCATCGAGCCAGGCGCTGTCCGCACCGAAAGCGCCATCGAAAAAGAGCTGGAATTCCAGCAAGGTGCCGGTGCTGCCGACCAGGTCCAAGGACGGAGAGGTCAGGTAGATCTCGGTCAGATCGCAGTCGCATGGAGGCGCGTCATCATTGGCCATGATGAACAGGTCCCCGAAGCCCGTTCCAGGTGCAGGGAAGTATCCGTTCGCATTCGCTTCACCGGCATCACCGATCCGCCATGGGGGTACGAAGTTGCCGGTGCCATTACCGTTCGCATCCAGCTGTTCCACCGGAACCCCGATGTCCCAGCCGGAGGGGATGCCCGGTCCATTGAAGTCTTCCGAGAATATGCAGACACTTCGGTCGTCCTGTCCCCGGAGCTTTTCTGCCGAAGCCAATATGGTCAAGGCCAGGAGCAAGATCCCGAATGGACACCTCGTTCGCATGAGCGCGCAAAGATAGGTGCCGGTCCCAGGCCCCTGTAAGCTTGGTCAGCGTTCCGGGCGTCACCTCCGTGGCATCAGTTGTTGCCGGCCTTTACGATCCTCAGGCTCGAGCGGCCCATCGTCCCGTGCGCGGTGAATAGGTAAACACCGTCGGCGATATCCGCACCATCCAACCGGACCTGTAGCCGCCCTTCGGAACGGTATCCGAGCCTGCCATGGGCGATCTCCCGGCCATGCATGTCGGTCAGGCTCCAGCTCAGCTCCTGGGCTTGTGGCAGATCGATGGTGATAAGCGTGCTTTCATCGAACACCGAAGGTGCGGCAATGAGCTGTCCGAGGCCCTTCACCTGTTCGTTCATCCCAACGGTCGCATCGAAGTTCATGCGCACCATGGGAGTGGAGGTCACATAGTACCAGGTGGAATTGCTTCCGTCCAGGATGAGCGAGGACTGCGGTTCACTGGTGCCGCTCGTCGCCGTGTACACCTCCAATGGCCCTCCAAAATGACTGACGGTCACAAGGTAGTCCGTGTCGTCATCGAGCGGAACCGGTGTCAACAACGGCAAGTGAAGGAACTTGGATTGTCCCAGCGTATTCAGGTCGGCTGCGGACACGGTGTGTTCCACGGTCTCCATGACGTACGTACGGGTCTCATCATACAAGGTGGCTCGGATCACCGCTCCAGGGTCCGTGCGTGAGCTCAGGGCCACATCAATGCCGTACAATACGTTGTCGTAGTCCGTGATATGGAACCAGTTCCCGAGTTCGTACGGGTCCCCTTCATTGTCGTAGTCCCCATCCATGGAATCACGATCACGGGCGAAAATGAATTCATCGATCGCGAAGCCGAGGGACCTGATGTTGTCATCCGGTTCATCCTCCGATTCGACCTGCCCAACACTGAACTGCAGCGCATATGGCCCTTCCACGGCAATGGGTACATATCCATTGATGATCAGGCTATCCATCGCGCCGGGTGCGAGCGAGGTGATGTTCACCGGACTGTTCAGGGTCACATCATTGGGACCCGGCCCATCGATGTCCACGGTAAGACCGATATCATGTTGGTCCTGGCTTCCGTTGTTCATTACAACCACCTTCATGGTCAATGGACGCACTTCGTTGATCGGGTAAATGGAGTAGGGCAGGTCCTTGAAATGAGGATCGTTGGGATCGCGTTCTGCGTAGGTCGCTGAAAGGATGCGCAGATCATTGTCCGCAGGGACCACCAGGGCGATATCATCCACCTGCCAGCTGTAGGCATAGCCTTGAATGCTCCTCCACCGAAAACGGATCCGGATGTCAGAGGCTCCGCCGTTGAGCGCACTGCTTATGTTCAGCAGAACGGTCTCGGACTGTGGAGCACCGGCCGTGCTCTGGTTGCCCGGAATGCTCCGGTTCACGGGGAAAATGGTCCACGATTGACCTCCATCCCCACTGACCTCCACGTCCGTATCATCGCCGTTCAATTGCCTGAAGCATTGTTCGAAACGAAGCAGGAGATAGGGCAGGGTATCCAGACCGAGGATGGGTGGAGAGCGCAGCTCGGTGTCTTCCTGCACTCCCGGAACACCGTGCAGATCGGAATCGGCGACCGCCCACGTGCCCGTAGGGTAGCCGGTCGTGGACTGCAGTGGGCCTGGCGTGAAGCCGCCGGTGTTCCCAGTGCTTGTCAGTTGCCAGTCCACGGGGCCATTGACCGTGTTCACGCTCCAGCCGTTCCAGCCGCTTTCAAAGTCCTCGCTCCAGACAGTGGCTGCTGCCGAACGCAGCGCAAGGTCCATGGCTTGCTCACCGGATGGGCCCAGCGCTGAGGCGGGTTGGAAGGTGTGCTTACCGGGGTGCTGTGCAAGATGAGCGATCTGCGGTTGCGCATGAAGGAACAAGGGGCAAGCCAACAAGGTGAAGGCGGTGTACTTGAACATGGGTCATCGGTTTAGTTATTCCTCATGCCCTGCATGCGAGTTGGGATGCAAGGATGACCCGAACGTACACGACGCAAACCCCTTGATCCCTGAGGATGGTGATGCACCGATCGCGAATTGGCGAACGGTTGGGGCTGGCTTGAAAGAGGAAAACTAATGCCTACCAGGGGGTGGCTTCAGGATCTTGTGAGGAGCGGTGCCTGAAATGACGGACGGGTCACACGGTCGCCTCCATGTATTCCTCCACTGGGGGGCAGGTGCAGACCAGGTTGCGATCTCCATAGGCACTATCGACCCTGCTGACATGGGGCCAATACTTCCACTCCTGTTGGTGGCGGGTCGGAAAGCTTGCCAACTCCCTGGAGTAGGGATGGGACCAGACTTCGGCGCAGGTTTCCACGACCGTGTGGGGGGCCATCTTCAGGGGGTTGTCCAGCTTGTCGAGCCGTCCGTTCTCGATATCCGCGATCTCCTGCCGAATCCCGATCATGGCCTCACAGAATCGATCGAGCTCGTTCAGGTCCTCGCTCTCGGTCGGCTCCACCATGAGCGTTCCTGCAACCGGGAAGCTTACGGTCGGCGCGTGGAATCCATAGTCCATGAGGCGCTTGGCGATATCCTCCACCTCGATGCCCGCCGTGCGCTTGAAGCCACGGCAGTCCAGGATCATTTCATGGGCTACGGTACCAGTGGCACCGGTGTACAGCACCGGGTAATGTGGCTCAAGGCGGGACTTGATGTAATTCGCGTTCAAGATGGCCATGCGCGTGGAACTGGTCAGTCCGTCGGCGCCCAGCATCTTGATGTACGCATGACTGATCAGGAGGATCAATGCACTTCCCCAGGGAGCCGCGCTGATCGCACCGATCGCCTGCTCACCGCCTGTACGGACCAGGGGATGCCCGGGTAGGAACGGTTCCAGTTTATCGTTCACGCATATCGGGCCCATTCCGGGCCCCCCACCTCCATGCGGAATGGCGAAGGTCTTGTGCAGGTTCAGGTGGCATACGTCCGCTCCGATCTCACCCGGGCTGGTCAGGCCGACCTGTGCATTCATGTTGGCCCCATCCATGTAGACAAGCCCTCCGTACTCATGCACCACGCTCGTGATCTCCTTGATCCCCGACTCATACACCCCGTGGGTGCTTGGATAGGTGACCATCAGACAGCTCAGGGAGTCACGGTGCTGCTCTGCTTTGGCGCGCAGATCGGCGATGTCCACATTCCCTTCTTCATCGCATTTCACCACCACGACCTTCATCCCGGCCATGACCGCACTTGCGGGATTGGTGCCGTGCGCACTGCTGGGGATCAGCGCGATGTTACGGGCCGACCCATTCGTTGCCTCATGGTAGGCGCGGATCACCATGAGACCTGCATATTCTCCCTGGGCTCCGCTGTTGGGCTGAAGGCTCACTCCTGTGAACCCGGTCACCTTGGCAAGGGCATTCGACAGTTCAGAGAAGACCTGGTGATACCCTGCAGCCTGCTCCACGGGTGCGAAGGGGTGCAGGTTGGCCCACTCGGCCCATGTCAATGGCAGCAGTGTGGAAGCAGCGTTCAACTTCATGGTGCAGGAACCGAGCGGGATCATGCCGTGGGTCAATGAGAAATCCCGGTTCTCCAAGCGTTTCAGGTAGCGCATCAAACCGGTCTCGGAATGATGCGTGTTGAACACCGGATGGGTCAGGAAAGGCGAGGTCCGCTCCAGCTGTCGAGGGATACCGGAGGTTTCCGCGGCCGGGCCGATCCCTGGAGCCGGCCTTCCACAGGCCTCTGCCAGACTGGTCAGGATGTCCGTGATGTCATCCTCGCGGACCGTTTCATCCAGGCTCACGGCCACATGCTTCTCGTTCACCGGCCGCAGATTGATCCTTCGCGAGGCACAGGCGTTCACCACGTTCTCGGGTCCAATGCCTTCGGGCAGCTTCAGAGTGATGGTATCAAAAAAGCTGGGGTTCACTACTTCGTATCCGATCCCTGCAACAGCAGCGGCCAGCCTGGCGGTTGCCTCGCTGATCCGCCGGGCGATCCTTCGCAGACCGTTCGGTCCGTGGTAGACGGCATACATGCCGGCCATCACAGCGAGCAAGGCCTGGGCGGTGCAGATGTTGCTCGTGGCCTTGTCCCTGCGAATGTGCTGCTCACGCGTCTGCAGGGCCATGCGCAATGCAGGCCTACCCCGTCGGTCCTGACTGACCCCGATGATGCGTCCCGGGATGACCCGCTTGAACTCTTCGGTGGTCGTGAAGAAGGCCGCATGCGGACCTCCGTAACCCATGGGCACACCGAACCGCTGGCTGTTGCCGACGCAGACATCCGCACCCCATTCGCCCGGAGGTGACAGGAGGACCAATGCAAGGAGGTCACAGGCCACGGCCACGCTGATGCCGTTCGCCTTGCATCGAGCGGTCACCGACTTCAGGTCCCCGACCGTGCCATCCATGGAGGGATACTGCAGCGCGATGCCGAAATAGGACCCATCCGGCTGGAAGGACAAGGCATCCCCCTCCACCAGTTCGATGCCCATGGGAGCGCTTCGGGTCTTCAGCACATCGAGGTTCTGAGGGAACAGACCTCGATCCACGAAGAAGCGCTTCGCATCAGCTTTCTCCTTCGGGCGAGCGGCAAAAAGCATGTGCATGGCTTCCGCCAATGCTGTCGCCTCATCCAGGAGGCTTGCGTTCGAAATGGGCAGTCCGGTGAGGTCGGCGGCCATGGTTTGAAAATTCAGCAAGGCCTCCAATCTTCCTTGGCTGATCTCCGCCTGATAGGGGGTATAGGCTGTGTACCAACCCGGGTTCTCCAGCACATTCCGCTGGATCACCGAAGGGACCACTGTTCCGTGGTATCCCAGTCCGATGTACGAACGGTAGACCTGGTTCTGTGCTCCGACCACGCCCATGTGCTCGATCAGCTCTCTCTCGGTCAGCCCATTCTCCAGTTCAAGTCCGGCCCCGTTCCGGATCCCTTTCGGAACGGTACGGTCGATCAACTCGTCCAGGGTGGTCACACCGATCGTCTTCAACATGACAGCCGTAGCCTGCTCATCCGGACCGATATGGCGTTCACGAAAAGTGACGAATTCCATGAAAGGGAGGGGTTGGTTCGAAGGGGATGCGAATATACATGGCGTTAGGGGCTCGGTTGAGCCGAGGTAACAGGTCCCTGCGGACCTCAGCGGCTATCTTTGAGCGCCTGCAACAAGGCCTTATCACTGCACTTCATCATGCGTCGAACGCACACGCTGCTCATCCTGTTCACGGCCCTTGCCGCTCGTGCGCAGGACAAGATCCTGATGATGAACGGGCAGGTGATCGAAGGTGAAGTGATCGGACAAAGCACGTTGGAGATCCGGTATCTGACCGATAAAGGAAAGAAGCGCGTCGAACGATCGGAGCCGACCGAGAGCGTATTCTCCGTCACGGACAGGACAGGTAAGGAGCGGCTATGGTATTTCCATGACACCATCTTCGGCAACGATCTGGAGCCGGAGCAGATGCGTTGGTTCATCAAGGGCGAGCAGGACGCCAGGGATGGTTACAAGCCCCTGATCCCGATGATCGGCGGATTTGCCTTGGGCGCCGGCCTCACCATCGGTTTCGATATGGAGGTGATGTCGCTCCTCATCCCGCCGGTCTATGCCGGGACCATGGCGTTACCACGGGTCCATGTCACCAAAGGGTCCATACGCGATCCGTTGATGGAAGGCGACGAGTACTATGCGACCGGCTATGCCCGGGTCGGCCGAACCAAACGTGTGGTGCGATCGCTGATCTCATCGGCGGCGGGTGTGCTGGTCGGACTGGGGGTTAGACAGCTGATCATCAATCCGAACCTTCCCGACCCATGATGTACAGGCCCTCTTGATGTTGAGAGGCCTTTATCGAACGTTCGTGTTCGGTCACTTCTGGCTTGGTTCCGGTGCTGCCATGCAAGCCTGGTCCACCTGGTGGGTGTTGGACCTGGGACCAGTGCCCAAGCGAGCGTTGCTATTCGTCGCCCTGGCCACGGTCTCGGCATATGGTTTCATGCGAGGCATGCGCATCATGGATGCGGTATCCGGTGCCGATCACCTGGATTGGCTCAGGCGTCACCGTTCGGGTCTTTGGACCTTGACCGGGCTCTCGGCGGTTCTGTCGTCCTGGTGTCTTTGGGAAGCTGAACCGGACCTGTTCCTTCTCCTGGCGGCCCTGGTGCCAGCGGTACTGCTCTACGTGACGCCCTGGACCCAGGGCAGGGGTGGACTGCGCAGTGTTCCGCTGTTCAAAGTTGTGCTCATTGCCGCTGTATGGGCGGCGATGGTAGTTCTCGTGCCCATCCTGTTCGTGACTTCCACCGTACCGGCCGGTGGTGTTCTCCTGGTCGCAGAGCGCTTCTTCTTCCTTATGGCCATTACGTTACCGTTCGATATCCGTGACCTCCCGACAGAACCCTTGAAATGGACTTTCCCGGGTTACTTCGGGATCTGCACCACGAAACTATTCGCGCTCATCGCCCTGGCCCTTTCGTTCAGCATCCTGTTCGCGGTGTCCCACGAGGGCTTTCTTTGGTGGTCCTTCCTGCCCGGCTACATGCTGGTCGCGTGGCTGATCGCGAAGGCCCGTGCGGGTGCTCAGGGGCCGTACTATTCCTTCTGGTTGGACGGGACCCTGGTCTTTGTGCCGTTGATCTCCGTTCTGCTCACCACCGCATTCGGGAACAACTGAAGCTGCGTACTTTTCGCCAAAGCCAACCGTCCTCGCTCATCTTCCATGGACCCCCTTGCCGTTCGTTCCCGAGATCACGCCCTGGCATTGGATGCTGCGGATCCGTTGCGTCATTTCCGGGATCAATTCCACTTTCCCGTGCATCCTGGCAAGGAAGGCGGCAAGGTGATCTACTTCACCGGGAACTCGCTCGGCCTCCAACCCAAGGGCGTCAGGGCGGCGGTGGAGCAGGAACTCAGTGATTGGTCCCAATTCGGGGTGGAAGGGCACTTCAAGGCGAAGCACCCCTGGTACAGCTATCACGAACGCTTTTCGGAGAGCCTGGCGCGGATCGTTTGCGCGCAGCCCTCGGAAGTGGTGGCCATGAACGGACTTACCGTGAACCTGCATCTCTTGATGGTCTCCTTCTATCGTCCTCAAGGAAGACGGGTCAAGGTGCTGACGGAGCAACGTCCCTTTCCCAGCGATACGTATGCCATCGCCTCGCAGATCGCCTTCCATGGTGGTGATCCGGAGCATGACCTGGTCGAGATGCGGCCACGGTCGGGCGAGCACACACTGCGCACGGCGGATATCCTTTCGCGGATCGCCGACCTGCGCGATGAGCTTGCCTTGGTGCTCTTCGGTGGGGTCAATTTCTATACAGGGCAATTGTTCAACATGCAGGCCATCACGGAAGCGGCGCATCGGGCAGGGGCCATGGCCGGGTTCGACCTGGCGCACGCCGCGGGCAATGTTCCCCTGGCGCTCCACGATTGGGGCGTGGATATGGCATGCTGGTGCAGTTACAAGTATTTGAACTCAGGGCCCGGTGGCGTGGCGGGCGCCTTCGTACACGAACGCCATCACGGTCCGGAGGTCCCTCGATTCGCCGGTTGGTGGGGACATGACAAAGTGGAACGGTTCGCCATGGGCTCGGAATTCAAGCCGATGGCTTCGGCTGAGGCCTGGCAGCTCAGCAATGCCCCGGTGCTTTTGATGGCCCCGCATCGTGCTTCATTGGACCTGTTCGATCAGGCGGGCATGGAAGCGTTGATCGTCAAAGGCCGCTCGCTCAGCTCATTCCTCTGGCATACGCTCGAAGCGGTGTCGGCGAGCAGCGGCGTTGGTCTGGAGATCATTACGCCATCAGCTCCCGAGGAACGCGGGTGCCAGCTGAGCGTCGTTGTTGAAGGACGTGGGAAGGAAGTCCATGAGAGGCTTGCGGCTGAAGGGGTGGTGTTGGATTGGCGCGAACCGAACGTCCTGCGCTTGGCGCCTGTGCCTTTGTACAACAGCTTCGAGGATATCTGGCGGTTCGGCGAACTGTTGAACGGTATTCTTGCGAAGGTGTAATGGACGCACCGCCATCAGCACCATTGAACGAAGACGATCAATGAAGCATGTCACCATAGTCGGAGGAGGGTTGGTAGGCAGTCTGCTTGCCGTATACATGGCCAGACGGGGAATGGTGGTCAATGTCTATGAGCGCCGACCGGACCCACGAGAGAACGATGTCTATGGAGGGCGATCCATCAACCTGGTCGTCAGCCATCGCGGATGGACCGCGCTTCGCGGGGCAGGTGTGGATCAGGCGGTTCGGGAGATCACCGTACCGGTGCATGCTCGCATGACGCATGATCGGGAAGGCCACACGACAAGGCTACCCTACAGCATCGACAACAAGGCCATTCATTCCGTGAGCCGGGGCGAGTTGAATTGCCGTCTCCTGACCGAAGCGGAGAAATGGCCGAACGTGCACCTGCATTTCGACCACCGGTGTGTGGATGTGCACCTGGACACGGCCACCTGCACGTTCACCCATGATCGATCCGGTGGATCGGTGGTCGTGAACGGGGATGTGGTCTTCGGGACCGATGGTGCGTTCAGCGCGGTGCGGCAGGAGATGATGAAGGGCCGCTTCAATTTCAGCCAGGAGTACATCGAACACGACTACAAGGAGATCGCCTTCGGCCCGAACCCCGATGGATCCCCGCGCATGGATCCCCAGTGCCTGCACATCTGGCCGAGGCAGAAATTCATGATGATGGGACTGGCCAACTTGGATGGGGGCTTCACGGGCACCTTGTTCATGCCCCATGCCGGCGAACATTCATTCGAGCGGATAAAGGACGAACGGGACCTGATGGACTTCTTTCAGGCCCATTTCGCTGATGCCATTCCCATGCTCCCTGACTTGAAGGAGCAGTATTTCAGGAATCACCAGAGCAGCTTGGTGATCGTGCGATGCGATCCCTGGGTCCACAAGGACAAGGTGGCCCTGGTCGGGGATTCCGCGCATGCCATCGTGCCCTTTTACGGTGAAGGCATGAACGCTGGATTTGAGGATTGCCGGGTCCTCAACGACCTGTTCGATCGGATGGGGGAAGGCGATGTCGGTCGGGTGCTGGACGCGTACAACGAAGCGCGGGTGGTCAATGGGAACGCGATCGCGGACCTCAGCCTTCGGAACTTCGTGGAAATGAGGGACCTCGTGGCCGATCCCAGCTTCATCCTGCGAAAGAAGATCGAAGGTCACATCCAGCGAAGGCATCCTGACAAATGGCTGCCACTATACAGCCAGGTGAAGTTCACGGACATACCGTACGTGGACGCATGGAATGAGGGTCTCCGGCACGACCGGATCATGGAGGAGGTGCTGGCCATGCCGAACATTGAGGAACAGTGGGATGGTGAGGCGGTGGAAAAGATGGTTCTGACCCTCCTCGATCGGGCGTAGGTCCGGATCAGCGTTTCGCAAGGCTCTGTTCCTGGGGTGGCCCGAACACCTGGACCGGACCATCGATATTGGTCACCACCACGAATGCCTGGCTCCCTCGGATCAGTTTGGCTGCTGCGTTCGCGTGGAGCGAAGCGAACAGACCGCTCTGTTGGACGGTCATTGGCGTGAAACGGAGCTGTCCGTCCCCAAGCAGCACGATGCCGTTCCCCGCATCGTAACGCGTGGTCTCCACCTCGCTGCCCCATCGGTTGCCAACGGCAACGATATCAACGTGCCCGTCCCCATTGACATCATGTGCCACGCACCCTCTGATCGGTGCGATCTGGGCCTGGTTCGGAAGCTCCATAGAGGTAAAACGATCGCCATCATTACGAAGTACCATGTTGGCAAAATGTGTTGCGCTGTAATGCAAGGCTTTCTCGAGCTGTTCCTTTCCATACAACCCTTCCAAGCTGGCTTCCGCGAACGACTTGTAGGTCGGGAACCGGTCGTTGATGAACGGCATCTGCTCGCTAGAGCATTCCTTGCCTCGCACTGGAACGCATTGATCACCAGGTCCATGTTTGGCTAGCACGATGTCGTTCGTTCCTGAACCATCGAGATCGTCCATGTAGATCTCCAGGGGCTTTTTCGGACTGGGATGGAATTTGTTGTTCAGCCCGATGTTCCCTGCGACCAGGTCCAGGTCGCCATCCTTGTCCAGGTCCGCTAATTCCAGATCGTTCCACCAACCGACGAGACCTTCAGGGACCCATTGCTGACTGGCCCGCACAAAACCTTCACCTGTGCTCTGGAAGACCTCGATCCCCATCCATTCGCCGCAGAGGATCAGGTCCGATGTCCCATCTCTGTTCAGATCATGGAAAATGGCATCGGTGACCATCCCGATGCGCTCCAACTCGGGCGCGAGTCGTTCCGTGGCATCCTCAAAACGCCCGGTTCCGTCATTCACTAGGACAAAGCTCCTGGGAGGCGCCGGATAAGCGCCAGGGACGTTCCTGCCGCCGACGAACAGGTCCAAGTCCCCATCAAGATCGATGTCTGCGGACGCCACCGCATCCGTTGGCACCCACATTCTCGGAAGGGATCCTTGCTGAGCTTGTGTGAACGATCCCTGTCCCTGATTGATGTACAGGTGGTCTTGATAGCGTTCACTTTCCTGACCGAATTCCGTACTGCCCGAAGCTGTGTACAGGTCCAGATCACCGTCCCCATCCGCGTCAAAGAATTCAGCCCCGATGGTCTCCTGATCCTTGATCTGCTCCCAAGGTTGGTCCGGCGCTTGCCGCAGCTCTCCAGCCGCCGTGGAAAGGAACAGCACGGCAGCCTGACCCGCACCGCTTCCAATGAAGAGATCATCCCGGCCATCGCTGTTCACGTCGCCAGTGCAGAGCGCGGGTCCATGGTCACTTTGGCTATGAGGAAGTAGGATCTCGTCCTTGAAGTCATTGAACACACTTTCTCGATGTACATGTTCCAAGCCGATCGTTCGGGCTTGTTCAGCCCACATGGACCGCTCCATTGGTCGAGGCGGCTGCGGCTTGGTCGGTACGGAGGACCTGTCCACTGTGATCCGCTGATCCACCTGGATACCGCTGAGGACAGAACGCGTTCCATCATACCAATCGATCGCCACCGAGTCGATGCCGTCATTTCCAAGGCCGACATGGATGAGCGGCTCCACGCAGCCTTGGAAACCCCTGACCGTGTACAGGTCGGAAATGCGGTTCGTGCCGTTGGAATATACGTTCACACGTGATCCGATGGCCAGTGTATTAGGAGCTAGCCCTTTCAAGCGCAACTGCAGCCAATGGCCACGTCCCTGGTCTACGGCAAGGTTCCGAACGACCTTCACTGTGCTTCCCACGTCCGAAATGACCAGGTCCATGTCGCCATCGCCATCGAGATCCCCATAGGCCGCACCTGTACTGGAGCTTTTGTGATGATAGCCCCAGTCTTCGTTCATCTTCTCAAAGGACAGGTCGCCGTTGTTACGGAACATCACGTTCTCCACAAAGTTCTGTGGCATCAGTTGGTCAAGGCGGTCGAACGTGAGCCGTTCCTTTTCCCGATCGATCCGCTTCAATTCGTTCAGCATGTCATTGTTCGTCACGTCCTTCCAAATCCCGTTCGAAACGAACAGGTCCTTCCATCCATCCTGGTCGAAGTCAACGAACAAGGGAGCCCAACTCCAATCCGTACGATCCACACCGGCCAAATGGGCGATATCGCTGAAGGTCCCGTTCCCGTTGTTCAGTTGGAGCACATTCACCATGTATTGGCGATGCATCCCGTACCTGACCATGTCGTGGAACTGGCTCGGGCGCATACTGGCCATGTTCTGCTTGCTTCGCCCGTGGTCAGGGGGGGTCATGTCCGCCACATAAAGGTCATTGAGCCCGTCGTTGTTGATGTCGGCCAGGTCGCTGCCCATGCTATAGAAACAGATGTGGCGGAAAACCTCCCCGGCCTTGTCATGGAACCTGCCATCCCCGCCGTTCATCATCACCAGATCCGGTTCCACGAAGTCATGGGCGACATACACATCCGAGCGTCGATCATTGTCCAGGTCCCCGATCGATGCGCTCAAGCCCCACGCATGACTGAGAAACCCCGACTCCGGGGTGCGATCACTGAATACGCCGTTCCCATCATTGATCAGAAGCCGATGGGATTGATTGGAGCTCTCCAGGACCGTGTAGTCCGCTACCAGGCTCACATTCTCAAAATCGGTCCGATAAGCAAGGACCAGAAGATCGAGGTCGTGGTCACCATCGGCGTCAAAATGGTAGGCCTGCTCGGAGACAGAGGGCAATGCGGTTCCGGTAGCCGACCCACTTTCCAGAAACTTACCATTGCCCTGGTTGATGTATAATTTATTCGCCAGGCCCTCGAAGGATCGGGATGGCCCGGCGAGACAGACGTATATGTCCAACAGCCCATCAGCATTCGCGTCGAACATGGATGGGCCTGTTGCCCAGCTTTCCGCCAGGTCGATGCCGGATGTGCCGGTGATGTCCTCGAACCTCAGGTCACCAAGATTCTTGAAGAGGCGGCTGCCATTGCGGACCGAGGTGACGAACACATCCGGCAATTCATCACCATCAATGTCCCCGATCGCGACACCCCCGCTCAGGTACATGTACCGATGCGTGAAATAGTGGAATTCGGTCGATTCACGCAGGTCGTTCACAAAGTCGATCCCCGTGGTCGCAGGGCCAAGTACCTCGAACAGGGCTTCGTGCGATGGATCCTCGGCGGACGGGCTTGTACGCGTTCCATCTGCGGAGCCGCACGACGCAAGCACCAACGCTTTGAGTGCGAACACGTACAGCCCTGGAGCACCGAGTGGGCTGGTTGAGGGCATGGGGTCTGGATCTTGGAACTTCACCAAGTTAGAAAAGGCAGCGGTCAGGTCAAAATCGCTAGCGCTCTCCCACGATCCGCGGTTCGTACTTTCCGATCCAGGAGCGCGTTGGAACCAACAGGACGGACCAATTTCGTAACATGACCGCTCGAGGGATCGCCACCCTTCTGCTTCTCCTTGTCAATCTTGGCACGACCGAGGCGCAGCGGATCTTTGAACGAAAGCGCCCGGAGATCATTCCCACGGACGGAAAAATGAGACGTGGAGGGCTCTATGTCTCACCGGGCGCCACCTACACTTTGACCCGGTTCAATGACCGGGAAGAGGAGCTGTTCCGAGCTGGTGATACGCTTTACAACGTGACCTTCGATCCGACCGGTCGCTTCGGCGCGTACCTGGAAGTCGGGTGGTTCCATGCCGCCCGCGACCCGGTGATACTTGACTACTGGGATGTCGGGTTGGCCTACAAACAGCTCAATGGCCTTCAAGCACACAATGGCCTTGTCCGCTTCGGGCCCAACGAGACCGACTCAGTGCTACCCACCAGCGGTGAAGGTTCTTTCCGAGATCAGTATCTCACCCTGCATGTCAATGCGAACAAGTTCGTTCAGTCAGGGGACTATCAGTTCGTGCAGTTCAGCCTGGGCCTGAACGCTGACCTGGATATCGGATCGAGCAGGACCTATGCCGGGGATGCCTTCGTCCTGGCCGACCAGTCGGTCCCGCCGAACCTGATCGCACAGGCCCATGTGAAGGTGGGATACGGGTTCAAGTTGAACCAGCGTTTGCTCCTGATACCGGCGTTGGAGACACCGATATTCAGTGCTGTGCCATCGGACCAGGGCTTTGGCAGGTTGCAATGGTTCAACAGCACGTATCGGCCGATCATCCTGTCCGTGCGCTTCCTGTTCCTGCGCTATCCGAAAGGCTTCGATTGCCCTCCGGCCATCAAGCACAACTCCTTCGAGAAGAGCAAGCAGTACAAACCGGATGGCTATCATCCCTGAGCCTTTGGTGCAGGGGCTCCAGGCATCGATCGGATGCGTGCTTGGGCACGGACCTAGTTCAGGAACGGATTGCTCCTGCGTTCTTGACCGATCGTCGTCGCAGGACCATGGCCGCAGTGCACGATCACATCATCGGGAAGGGTGAGCAGTCTTTCCCGGATGCTCCGGATCAATTCTTCGTGATCACCAAGAGGAAGGTCCGTACGACCGATGCTGCCCTGGAAGAGCACGTCACCACCGATCACAAAGCGCTGCTCGGGGCAATACAGGACCACATGTCCGGGAGAGTGGCCGGGAGCGTGGATGACCTTCAACTTGTGCGGACCGATGCTCAGCGAGCCTCCGTCCATGAGCCGATCGGTCGGTTCCGGGGAAGGTTCCATGCGCAGCCCGTACGCTTCTGCCATTCTCGGCGCTGCGCGCAGGAGCTCCAGATCGGCAGGGTGCAAGTGGAGCGGTATGCCGAACCGATCGATGGCCCAGGAATTGCCGAAAATGTGGTCCAAGTGGGCATGGGTATTGATGCAGTGTATCGGTTCCAGTGCATGCTGCGTTAGGTATTGGGCCAACTCTTCCTCTTCGGCCGTGTTCCAACAACCTGGGTCGATGAGCAGGGCATGCCGGT
The DNA here is from genome assembly GCA_020437905.1 of Flavobacteriales bacterium. Taxonomy (GTDB): domain Bacteria; phylum Bacteroidota; class Bacteroidia; order Flavobacteriales_F; family PHOS-HE28; genus PHOS-HE28. The sequence continues at coordinate 11,273 of JAGQVN010000016.1, read as the reverse complement.
CGTCATGGACCAGGTACGTGTTCTCTTGAAATGGGTTGAAGGTGAAACGTTGGATGGTAAGCATGCCAGAAAAGCACCAAATTCGCTGCACGCAATGCGAACAACACCCTGCCAAAGTAGTTAACTTCAGCGTCCACCTGTGCAGTTGAAGACCGCTTCCCGCCTCATCCTTCTTGTACTCGCCTTCCTGGTCCCGGGTCTGGTCAACGCCCAGTTCTACAACGGTGCGCAGCAGGATTACGGCAAGAACCGGGTCCAGTATCAGGACTTCCTCTGGCAGTACTACCGCTTCGACCGGCTGGAAACGTATTTTTACAAGGAGGGCAGGGATATTGCCCAGTTCGTGGCACGTTCAGCCCACAAGCACTTGAAGGAGCTTGAGCGGGACCTGGATATCGCCATCGATGAACGCCTTCAATTCATCGTTTATAACTCGCTCACGGATTTCCGGCAAAGCAACATCGGGATCTCCGGTGCGGAGCAGTACAATATCGGAGGTGTCACGCGCATCGTGGGTACGAAGGTCTTCGTGTATTTCGAGGGCGACCATCAGGCGTTGGACCGTCAGGTGCGTTCCGGGGTGGCCCAGGTCATGTTGGACCAGATGATGTTCGGAGGCAACTGGCGTGAGGTGTTGCGGAATTCAACCCTTTTGAACCTTCCCGAATGGTTCACGAAGGGTCTGGTCGCACACATCGAAGGTCCCATGGACCCCGAGCAGGAAAGCCTTTGGCGGGATGGTGTGCTCAACGATCGTTTCGCGAAGTTCAACCGGCTTCGGGACGGCGATGCCATTCGCTTTGGACACGCGGTATGGAGCTACGTGGCCGATGTGTACGGGGAGAGCGTGATACCGAACATCCTGTACATGACACGCGTGAGCCGCAACGTGGAGAGCGGCTTCCTGTTCGTACTGGGTGTCCGACTGAAGGACCTTGGCAATGAATGTCTGCTGCATTACAAGGAGAAGTACGAAGCAGATGAACGTGCCGGCCAGGATATGACCCTGAACGAGCTGCCGGTGCGAACGAAGCGGAAACGCGCCTATCAGCAATTCCGGATCAGTCCCAATGGACGTTTTGCGGCGTATGTGAGCAACGAGATGGGCCAGTACAAGGTATGGGTACATGATATTGCAGAACAGCGCACACGGAAGATCATCAAGGGGGAGAAGAAGCTCAACAGGATCGTTGATCGCACGTACCCGGTGCTAGCCTGGCACCCCAGCAGCCAGGCATTGTCGTTCATCATTGAGCGGAAGGGGGAGCTTTTTATGAAGACCTACACGCTCAACGATCGCAAGATCACCACCAAACCCGTGTTCATGTTGGAAAAGGTGTTGAGCATGGCCTATTCCAATGATGGACGGAACATCGTGTTCAGTGGCGTTCGTGAAGGGAGAACGGACCTCTACCTGTACTATGTGCTAGGCAATCGACAGGAACAGCTCACCTTCGATCGGTTCGATGACCTCGACCCACGTTTCGTGGATGATGACCAGGCGATCATATTCGCCAGCGATCGCTCGGACGATACGCTCCGAACGGAAGGACCCAATGTGCCAGCCGACCTGGTGAATGGTGATCGCGACATTTTCATCTATGATCTGGCGGGCCGCTCTTCGTTGCTCCGGCGGTTGACCTATAGCCCCCGTTCAGATGAACGACAGCCATATGGTCTGGATAGTGCCAGCTACACTTTCCTGGGCGGGTCCGGTCTGCAACAGCGGTTCCGCGTGGTCTACGACAGCGTGGTCAGCCATATCGACACCACGGTGCATTATCGCTATTTCGCTGAGACCGAGCGCTTGTCGCGTTATCGACGCTCGATCATCGAACAGGACGTCCAGCCGGAGTTCGGTCGCATTGGCCAGCTGGTCTATGAAAATGGGCGCTATCGGTTCCTTGTCGGTCGGGTCTCGGAATTGAGCGCCGGGATGGACGATGGACCGAGGAGCGAACCGGGAGCGGAAGGCAAGGGCGATCAAGGTTTCAACGACCTTGGTCCGATCGGTCCGGTGGTGAAGATAGACCCCCGGCTGCCGGAGGTCGAGGATGAGCAGCGTGTGGACATCCGCAACTATCAGTTCCTTGACGAAGTCGGGGAACCTTCTGTCGCGGACGGCCGGAAAGAGGATAAGGAGCTCGTGGCCACACCTCCGGTGGTCATCGGCCAGGTTGGAGCAGAGACCGTAGCGGTCGGGGAGCAGGAGTTCAAGTTCCCGGAGCAGCGGAACTACAATGTGAACTTCGCCATTGATGAGGTGCTCACCCAGGTGGACAACAGCTATAATCTCCAGTTCTACCAACCATTCACCGGGGCAGCCAACCTGAACCCAGGGCTCAGCGGGTTCATTCAGATGGGCGTGAGCGACCTGTTCGAGGACCACAAGATCGTGGGCGGATTTCGACTCGCGTTGAACCTCAACAACAACGATTACATGCTTACCTACATCAACCTGAAAAGGCGGATGGACAAGAAGATCACGGTGATGCGTCAGTCCCTTCAGGGCCTTTCCCAACTGGGGGTCCTGAAGGTCCATACCCACACGGCAGCCTATCAATTCAGCTGGCCGTTCAGTGAATTGGCCAGTTTGCGTAGCACGCTGATGTACCGACATGACAGGTATGTGCTGCAGAGCACCGACCTGTTCAGCCTGCGGGCCTCCAACTTCACCGATCAGATGGCGGGGATCAAGTTGGAGTATGTCTATGACAGTTCGCTTCCCCTTGGACTCAACCTCTATACCGGTTGGAAGGTGAAGTTCTTCGGAGAGTACTACGTGCAGCCTGACGAGACCAGCTCGGACATGCAGGTGTTCGGCCTGGACCTGCGGCATTCCCTTCGCATCCATCGGGACATGGTCCTTGTCAACCGACTTGCGGGAAGCACTTCGCTCGGTAGCCGAAGGGTGATCTACTTCCTGGGAGGAGTGGACAACTGGCTTTTTCCGAGGGTGGATAACTCGATCCCGATCGACTTTTCCCAGAACTACGTGTATCAGGCCAGTGCCACCCCGATGCGTGGATTCTTCTACAACGCGCGGAACGGCAATTCCTTCGGGGTCTGGAACACGGAGCTTCGGCTCCCCTTGTTCCGTTACTTGTTCGACCGGCCGATACGGTCGGATTTCCTTCAAAGCTTTCAGCTCATCGCCTTCGGTGATGCTGGCGTAGCATGGACAGGATCGGATCCCTACGCCGAGAACAATTCGTTCAACACCCAGGTCGTGGATAGGAACCCCCTTACGATCACCATCAAGAACCAACGCGAACCGCTTCTCTTCGATTATGGATTCGGGGTACGGACCCGCCTGCTCGGGTACTATGTGCGTGCCGATTGGGCATGGGGAGTCGATGATGGGGTCATACAGGACCCGGTCTTCCACCTGTCGTTGAGTTTGGATATTTGACCCATGTCCGTGACGACCGTTTTCCTTTTGGTGGCCATTGGACTGCTTGCCGGAATCCTGAGCGGGTTCGTGGGTGTTGGTGGGGGCCTCATCATCGTACCGGCCCTGGTCTACATCATGGGACTCGGCCAGCATGAAGCCCAGGGAACCAGCTTGGTGGTCCTGTTGCTTCCAGTGGGCATCCTGGCGGTCATGAACTACTACCGCTCTGGCCATGTCGATGTGCAAGCTGCTCTCATCATCGCGCTCGCGTTTGTTGCTGGAGGTTACCTTGGTAGCAAGTGGTCGCTGCAGCTGCCGGAGGTGGCTGTCCGCAGGGTATTTGGGGCCATCATGCTGCTGGGCGCCCTCAAGTTGATGCTATCCAAATGACCAAGGATCTGTTAAGTCAGGCGGGCGGTCTTCGGGAGCAGCTTGTAGCTTGGAGGCGCTGGTTCCATCAGCATCCTGAGCTGTCGTTCGAGGAATACGGCACATCAGCTTTCATCGCCTCCATCTGCAGGGAACAGGGATGGGAGGTACGCACGGGGGTTGCCGGTACCGGAGTGATCGCCTTGATGCGAGGGGGGAGCGACGGGGATCGTGTGGCACTGAGGGCGGACATGGATGCGTTGCCCATCGAAGAGGTGGAAGGTCGTCCATATGGCAGCACCAACAAGGGTGTCATGCATGCCTGTGGGCATGATGCACACATGGCCATGGTGCTCGGGGCTGGCGTGCTGTTGAAGGAACGGGTGCAGCAGATCGCCGGTTCGGTATTGCTCGTGTTCCAGCCCGGAGAGGAGAAGCTCCCTGGTGGAGCTTCCCTGTTGATCGAGCAGGGAGCATTGTCCGACCCGGCACCCAAGGCCATCCTGGCCCAGCATGCCACGCCTGAACTGGAATGTGGTACGGTCGGGCTCCATGCAGGTCCGTTCATGGCCAGTGCGGATGAACTGTGCCTCACCGTTAAAGGGAGGGGAGGCCACGCGGCGATGCCGCATCTCCTGATCGATCCGGTGGTGATCGCAGCTCATTTGATCGTCGCGCTTCAGCAGGTCGTCTCGCGACGCGCCAGGCCCGGTGAACCGACCGTGCTGAGCTTTGGAAAAGTGGTGGCCGATGGGGCCACCAACGTCATACCCGGGGAGGTTCGGATCGAGGGGACCCTGAGGGCCTTTGACGAGACCTGGCGCAACGAACTACATCGGCTGATGCCGAAAATGGCCAAGGGCTTGGTCGCGTCGATGGGTGCGGAGCTTGAGTTCGAGATCCGGAAAGGTTACCCGGTCCTGGTGAACGATCCCAGCCTGACCGGCTCGTTCCGTGCCATCGCCGAGCGGTTGATCGGTCCAGAACAGGTGCTCGATGTTCCGCAACGCATGGGTGCCGAGGACTTTGCTGCATACACACAGGTCATGCCGGGCTTGCTCGTTCGGTTGGGCACCGGCCGAGCCGATGGGGTTCCATCATCCGGTCTGCACACATCCACATTTGATGTGAACGAGGATGCCTTGCCCATTGGGAGCGCGTTGATGGCGTCCTGGGTCCTGGACCAACTTGCTAGGGACCGTGCTCCGATCGGCTAGGCAGGACCGACGGCCTGTTCGCGGCTAGTTGGCCACTTCGCTCAGGAAGCGTATACGCATCAGGCGGGCATCCTCTTCGGAAAGGTCACCGTCGAACTCCTCCACCAGGTCATCCAACGAATCCGTCTCCGCTTCACGCAGGAAGTCCATCACTTCATCTTGAAGTTCCGGATCGAGCGCTCCGTCGATGTGATAGCTGATGTCCACACGAGTGCCGCTCATGACGATGCGCTCGATCTCCGTGAGCAGGTCGTTCACGGTCAATCCCTTGGCGCGTGCAATGGAGTCCAACGGCAGCTTGCGATCGATGTTCTGGATGATGTGCACTTTCAGGCCGCTCTTGTTCACCACTGAACGGACGACCACATCCTCCGACCGTTCAATGTCGTTCTCCTCCACATACCGGGCGATGAGCTCGATGAACGGTTTGCCATACTTCTGGGCCTTTCCGCTTCCCACACCGGTGATCTGGGTCAATTCTTCCAGGTCCACCGGATAGCGGATGGTCATCTCCTCCAGGGAGGGGTCCTGGAACAGCACATAAGGCGCCAATTTGTGTTTGGAAGCCTCCTTCTGACGGAGCTCCTTCAGCATCTTCATCAGCTGTTCATCTGCAGCACCTCCACGGGAACCGGCACCGTTCAGCGCGGAGGGTTCATCCTGCCCGTGATCCCGCTCCTTCACCAATCGGACCTCCCATGGTTTTTTCAGGAATTTCTTTCCCAGGTCGGTAAGACCGAGGATCCCATAGGTCTCGATGTCCTTCTTCAGGAAGCCGGCCACGATCGTCTGGCGCACCACTGCCAGCCAGTAGCGCTCATCCTCCTCCTTGCCGCTCCCGTAACATTTCATGGCGCTACCCTTGTACGTCTTCATCTCCGAGCCCTCGCTGCCCACGAGCAACTGGCAGATGAACTTGGCCCGATGCCGCTCCTTGCTCTCCTTGACAGCGGTGAGCACGAGCTTCAGGTCCTTGGTGCCATCATAGCTCTCCCTGGGGTTCAGGCAGTTGTCGCACATGTTGGTGCACTTGGAGTCGTCGTACTCCTCGCCGAAGTAGTGGAGCAGGAACTTCCTTCGGCACATGCTCGTCTCAGCGTAGCCCATGGTATCCTGGAGCAGTTGCTTGCCTATCTCCTGTTCGGCGACGGGTTTGCCCTGTAGGAATTTCTCGAGCTTCTCAATGTCCTTGTAGCTGTAAAAAGCAATGCACTTGCCTTCGCCATCATCCCGTCCGGCGCGTCCGGTCTCCTGGTAATAGCTTTCGAGGCTCTTCGGGATATCGTGATGGATCACGAATCGGACGTCCGGTTTGTCGATCCCCATCCCAAAGGCAATGGTCGCCACGATGACGTCAACCTTCTCCATCAGGAATTGGTCCTGGTGATCGGCCCGCTGGCCGGCATCCATTCCCGCATGATAAGGAAGGGCTTTGATGCCGTTCACCACCAGGGTCTCGGCGATCTCCTCCACTTTCTTGCGGCTCAGGCAGTAGATGATCCCGGATTTGCCTTCGTGCTGCTTGACGAAACGGATGATATCGCTCTCAACGTTCTTCTTCGGCCTCACTTCGTAATACAGGTTGGGCCGGTTGAACGAAGCCTTGAACACATCCGCATCCGGGATGTCGAGGTTCTTCAGGATATCCTCTTGGACCTTCTGGGTTGCCGTGGCCGTCAGCGCAATGACGGGGACCCGCTTGATCTCGTCGAATATGGTCCGCAGCCTACGATACTCCGGTCGGAAGTCGTGGCCCCATTCGCTGATGCAATGGGCTTCATCGATGCCGAAGAAGCTGATATTGATGTCCGCCAGGAATTCGATGTTCTCCTTCTTCGTCAAGGATTCCGGTGCGACGTAGAGCAGCTTGGTGCGCCCTTCGGTGATGTCCTGCTTCACCTTCAGCGATTCGTTCCGGGTGAGGGAACTGTTCAGGAAATGCGCCACCCCATCCTCGGTGCTGAAGCTGCGCAGCGCATCCACCTGGTTCTTCATCAATGCGATGAGGGGGGAGACCACAATGGCCGTCCCCGCGCTCATCAGCGCCGGAAGCTGGTAGCACAGCGATTTGCCACCTCCCGTAGGCATGATCACGAACGTGTTCCTGCCAGCGAGGACATTCTTGACGATCGGTTCCTGGTCACCTTTAAAGGCCGAGAAACCGAAGAACTGCTCTAGCGCCTGTTTGGGCGTCTGATCTACTGCTATCATGTATGGAAATGGAGCGATATCCGTTCGAACGACAATACGTTCCCTAAGGTAGGGCAATTCATGGTTCGCTCGTGCCCTTGAATGCCAATGATCGTGAACGCACCGATACCGGGATCGGTATACCGGGTGGACCCAGGCCATGGCCCGGGAGCACTGCCCCCGATGAGCGGCCCAATCTATCTTTGGCACCCATGGGTGATGAGGGGGCTCGATCCCGTGGCGGCAAGGAGCTGACCTTCCTGGAGCATCTCGAGGAACTGCGATGGACCTTGGTCAGGTCTTCCGTGGCCATTGTCGGTGGAATGGTCCTGGCCTTCATCGCCAAGGACATCGTCTTTGACAGGATCGTGCTGGCCCCAAGGGACCCCGGTTTCATTACATACGTGCTCCTCTGCCGGCTCTCGGATGCGCTCGGATTGGGGGATTCCCTGTGTTTCAAGGACCTTGGTTTCGATCTTCAGAACATCACCATGAGCGGTCAGTTCCTTACGCATTTGAAGGTCTCCTTCTTTGCCGGGCTCCTGTTGGCCTCGCCTTATGTGTTCTACGAACTATGGCGCTTCGTAGCCCCCGGACTTACGGACAAGGAGCGTTCCTCGGCAAGAACGGGAGGCATCTTCGCGTCGTTGCTCTTTCTTCTGGGGAACGCGTTCGGCTACTTCGTCATGGCTCCCATGAGCATCCAGTTCCTGGGGGGGTACCGGGTCAGCGATGCTGTCCAGAACTCCATCTCCCTGGACAGCTACATCTCCACGGTCACCTCTATCCCCCTCTGGACAGGGATCATGTTCCAGCTTCCCCTGGTGGTGGTGCTGTTGGCCCGCCTGGGGCTGTTGGGTGCTTCCCTCTTGCGTGAATATCGAAGGCATGCGATCGTGGGCATCATGGTCATCGCAGCCATCATCACACCTCCTGACATCACCAGCCAGCTGTTGGTCTCCGGGCCGCTCATCATGCTGTACGAAGCCAGCATTATCCTGGCTTCCCGAGTGGAGAGGAAGCGTTCTGCTGAAGTGGATGGTGCGGACAGCATCCAAGGGCGTTGATCGTGTTGCCCCTTACACGTCCCCTCCCCTTCATCAATACCCTCCTGATGCTTGTGCTGTGTGCCAGTTCCATGGCACAGACCACGAGAATCACGGGCACGGTCTCCGATGCGAAGAGCGGAGAGCCGCTTCCCTTCGTGAACATTGCGTTCGTCAACAGTCGTATCGGGACCACGTCGGACATCGATGGGCGGTTCATGTTGGAGACCTTTTACGCGACCGATTCGATCCGCGCTTCCTTCATCGGTTACCTGCCTGCGACGATCAAGATCATCAAGGACAAGGAACAGGTCGTTGCGATCGGATTGGAGCCGAGCGTTTCCCAATTGCAGGAGGTCATCATCACACCGGAGGAAAGGAACCCGGCCTTCATCATACTGGACAGGGTGATCGCGAACAAACCCGCCAACAACCGGGAGAAGTTGGCCAGTTATGCGTACGATGCCTATAACAAAGTGGAGTTCGACCTGAACAACCTCTCGAAGAAATTCACGGAGAGAAAGCTGTTCCGCGCGTTCGATTTCGTGTTCGACAATATCGACAGCTCCGATGCCAAGCCCTCCCTGCCGATCTTCATCACAGAGACCCTTTCGGACATCTACTTCAGACGAAACCCACGGAGTTACAAGGAGGTCATCCGCGGCACCAAGGTCAGTGGCATCCAGAATGAGAGCATCTCACAGCTTCTGGGTGACATGTACCAGAACGTGAACATCTACGACAATTTCCTCGTGATCTTCGGAAAGAACTTCGTAAGCCCCATCGCCGATGGTGGCAGGAATTTCTACGAGTATTACCTGACGGACAGCACATGGATCGGTAACAAGTGGTGCTACCGCATGGAGTTCCGACCCAGGCGTGAGCAGGAACTCGTTTTCACCGGAAGCATGTGGATCGCGGATACGTCCTATGCGGTCCGACATATCACTGCGGGGATCGCCAAGGGAGCGAACCTCAATTATGTCCAAGGGTTCTGGGTCGACCAGGAGTACGACCAGGTGGAGCACGAGGTGTGGATGCTCACACGCGATGAACTGGTGGTGGACCTGAGCCTGGCCCGGAAGAATTTCCAGGGGTTCTATGGCCGAAGGACCGCGACATACCGGGACTTCATCATCGATCGGGAACTGGATGAGCGGTATTACAAAGGGGCGGAACGGGTCGTGGTGAACAGGGACACGAACAGCACAACGGAGGCATACTGGAACGAGCACCGGCATGTCCCGCTGACCGAGAAGGAGGCTGGCATCTATCAGATGGTCGATTCCGTGCAACAGGTGCCTCAGTTCAGGACGTTCGTGGATATCGTGAACATGCTGGTGACCGGCTATTACACACGGGGAGACCTTGAGTATGGCCCGTATTTCACGTTCTACAGTTTCAACCCGGTCGAAGGGACCCGTCTGCGAATGGGTCTTCGGACCAGCAATTCGTTCAGCCGACAGATCGAGCTTGAAGGCTACCTGGGCTATGGTTTCTTGGATCGCGAGTTCAAGGGAATGATCGGCGGACAGGCGTTCATCACCAAGGAACCACGACAACTTGCCGGACTGTATTTCAGGCACGACATCGAACAACTTGGGCAGAGCCAGAGCGCGTTCCGTTCGGACAACATCCTTTCCTCCACGTTCCGCCGCAATCCAGCGAACAAGCTCACGCTCGTGAACGAGGTCCGAGGCACGTATGAGCGCGAATGGTTCACGGGCTTCAGCAACACGGTCTTGCTCCTGCATCGCGACCTGTTCCCACGCGGAGATTTGCTCTATCTCAAACCCCAACAGGAACAGCTGGTCGAAGTGGTCAAGAGCATCACGTCCTTTGAATTGGGGATCGGAACGCGGTTCGCATATCGCGAGAAGTACGTTTCGGGGGAGTTCCGACGTGTGAGCCTGGGTACCCGATTTCCGGTACTGGAAGCCTATCTCGGTCTGGGTATACCCCGCGTGTTCGGAAGTGAATATGCATACACCAAGCTCATTGGAAGGATCGAGCAGCGGGTTCAGATGGGCGCGCTCGGTTGGATGCGCTATCGCCTGGAGGCTGGCAGGCTTTGGGGAACGCTTCCATACCCCTTGCTCATCCTCCACACGGGGAACGAGACCTTCTATTACTACGACGACGCCTTCAACACGATGAACTTCTTCGAATTCCTCAGCGATCGTTATGTCGCGGCATTCTGGGAGCAACACTTGGACGGGTTCCTGTTCAACCGTATCCCCTTGTTACGGAAGGCCAAGTTGCGCGAGGTCCTCGGCGCAAAGGCGGTCATTGGGTCCCTGGACCGCAAACACCTCAGCGAACTCTTACTGCTGCCAGGCATGTTCAGCCTCTACGACGGGCCCTTTATCGAGGCATCGGCGGGAGTGGAGAACATCCTGAACGTCATTCGCATCGATGGCGTTTGGCGCTTGCGATATACCGATCACCCCAACATCGCGTTGTTCGCCATACGTTTGAAGCTGCACTTTGATTTCTGAGATGTTACGGGCAGAGGATCTGGTGAAACGATACAAGCGGCGCACCGTGGTGGGAGGCGTGAGCGTGGAGGTGCACCAGGGCGAGATCGTCGGATTGCTTGGCCCCAACGGTGCTGGAAAGACCACCACCTTTTACATGATCGTCGGCCTGATCAAACCGAACGAGGGCCGTATCCTGTTGGAGGACCAGGAGATCACCGACCTGCCGATGTACAAGCGGGCCAAGCGTGGCATCGGCTACCTGCCCCAGGAAGCCAGTGTGTTCCGGAAGCTCAGTGTCGAGGAGAACATCCTCGCGATCCTGGAGATGACCGACCTGGACCGTGCATCGCGGGCTGCCAAGCTGGAAGAGCTCATCGAAGAGTTCGGTCTCGGTCATGTCCGCACCAACCGGGGGGACGTGCTCAGCGGAGGAGAACGACGCCGTACCGAGATCGCTCGAGCCCTTGCCACGGAACCCAAGTTCATCCTGCTTGATGAACCGTTCGCCGGTGTGGACCCGATCGCTGTGGAGGACATCCAAAGCATCGTGGCCAAGCTGAAGGAACGCAACATCGGG
>JAGQVN010000015.1 GCA_020437905.1 Flavobacteriales bacterium | reverse complement strand
CCGCTGCCGCTCACCAGTGTCCATGTACCCTCGGCTGGGAACACGATGGCACTGCCCGCCATGGTCGTGCTCGTCGTTGGTGTGCAGAGCTGTTGGTCGGATCCGGCATTGGCTACGGGCAGGTTCTGGTCGAAGACAAAGACGGTGACCTCGTCCGTCGTGATGCCACCGCATGGGCCGTTGTTCACGGTCCACCGGAACACGTTCGCGCCTACGGCCATACCCGTTATCTGGGAGGTGGGCGATCCCGGTGAAGCGATCGTTCCTGAACCGCTCACCAAGGTCCACGCACCGGTGGCAGGAGGCTGCACGGCACTGCCCGCCATGGTAGTGGTGAAGACACCACAAAGCTCCTGGTCAGGTCCGGCATTGGCCGGTGGATTGCTCTGCGGGAATACCGTGATCGTGACCTGGTCGGTGGTGATCGGGTTCTGACAGGGCCCGTTATTGATGGTCCAGGCGAACACATTGTTGCCGACACCCAGGCCGGTCACCTGCGAGGTGGGACTGGCCGGGTTCGAGATGGTTCCTGTGCCGCTCACCAAGGTCCATGTACCGGTAGCTGGGAAGGTTGGCACATTACCGCTCAGGTTCGTGGTATTCGCGTCCGAGCACAATTGCTGATCGGGTCCCGCGTTCGCTGCAGGCGAATTGGCGTCGAACACGGTAATGGTTACATCGTCCGTGGTGATGCCCACTGCGCAAGGGCCATTGTTCACGGTCCAACGGAACACGTTCGTTCCGACGCCCAGGCCATTAACCGCCGAGGTGGGGCTGTTCGGGGATACGATGTTGCCCGAACCACTGATCAACGTCCACGTTCCAGTAGCCGGTGCCGTGGGAACGCTGCCCGCCATGGTGGTGCTATTGGACGTCGAGCAGAGGGACTGGTCGGGTCCGGCGTTGGCCGGTGGAGAGCTGGCGCTGAATACGGTGACAATGACCTGGTCGCTGGTAATGCCGTTGGCGCAAGGGCCATTGTTCAGGGTCCATTGGAACACGTTGTTCCCCAATGCCAGTCCGGTGACAAGGGTGCTGGGAGATCCGGGGGATACGATCGATCCGGACCCGCTGACCAGGCTCCAGGTCCCGGTCGCTGGGGGGGTCGGCGTGTTCCCGGTCAGCGTGATGCTGTTCGGCGGGGAACATAATTGAAGGTCGGCCCCCGCGTTGGCATTGGGACTGTTGGGATCGAAGACGATGATGTTCACCTCATCCTGCGTGAAGGAAGGCGTGCAGGGACCGTTGTTGATGGTCCAGCGGAATGTGTTCACTCCGATGCTAAGCCCACTGACCTGACTGTTGGGCGCATTGGCGTTGCTGAAGGTCCCCGATCCAAGGACCACGGTCCAGGTACCCGTGGCTGGAAAGATGGTCGAGTTACCGGCCAGGGTCGTGCTGGTCGTGGGGGCACAAAGCTGCTGGTCCCCTCCCGCATTGGCCGCAGCCTGCAGGTCGTTGTACACCAGTACCGTGATCTGATCGGTCGTGGGAGCACCGCACGGGCCGTTATTGATGGTCCAGCGGAAGGTGTTGGCACCGACCGAAAGCCCGCTTACCGAGGTGTTCGGATCATTAGGGTTGGCGAAGGTGCCGCTCCCGTTCACCAGTGTCCATGTACCTGTCGCAGGTGCCACGGCAATATTCGCGCTAAGGTTGGTGGAGGTGGCCGGGAGGCAGAGCTCCTGGTCAGGACCAGCGTTGGACGCGGCTTGGTTGGGGTTGAACGACGTGACCACCACCTGATCGGTGGCAATGCCGCATGTCCCATAGTTCACGCTCCATTGGAACACGTTCGGTCCCTGCGCGAGCCCGGTGACCTGTGTGGTGGGCGAGTTGGGGTTGGTGAATGTGCCACTACCGTTGACCACGGTCCATGTACCCTGGACCTGTGAGAACGGAAGGACACCTGCAAGTGTGGCCGTGGTACCGCAAGTGCTCTGGTCCGGGCCTGCGTTCGCCGGAGTGAACGGCGGGGTCACCTGGATCTGGTAGCCGAAGTCGTTCGTACCGATCAACGGACAGGCATCATCCTCGACGGTAACGGTGAACAGGTTGTTCCCCAGGTTGTTCAGTGACGGGGTCCAGTTGAACGTTCCTGTCGGGAATGGCGTACCGGCCACCGTGAACGTGGCCGATGGGATACCATTGTTCCAGTTCATGACCACGGTCTGCCCGGCATCCGGATCACTGCTGTTGATGGTGAACGTGATCGGTTGGCCCACGCACACGGACGTATTGAACGTGTTGGTCCCATTGATCCCAGATGCGGTCGGAGCATTGTTCCCCGCGCACGGGCGCACGACCACCTGTACATCACGCGTGACCTGACCGATCTGCACGCCGTTCCGGAATTCACGGATCCTGTACGTGACCACCGCGACCTGGGTGATGCTGGGCACCACCGTCATGGTACCGGTCACCGGGTTCAGGGTCACGGCATTGCCGCCACCTGAATTGAGAATGGGCTGCAAGGGCGAGTATCCTGCATTGTACGTCAGGTTAGCACCACCCGCGCCGCGAGCACCGATCAGCGAGTAGGCCAGCGAGTCACCGTCCGGGTCAAAGGCTCCAGGGTTGTAGCTGACCGACTGTCCGATACAGTAGAACGGGGTCGGTTCGGTGAGGAACTCGGGGGAGCTGTTACAACCCGGAACTGTATTGTTCATCAAGGCATCCAGGTACAAGCGCTGGTTACCCGGGTTCTGCAGCGACGTGATCGCATTGTTCCGGCAGCAAAGCTCCCAGCTGAACACCCAGTCCGTTCCGCAGCCTGCCCATGCGCTTAGGTCCACGACCCTGCTGAAGACATAACGCTCCACGCCATAGGTGCCTTGATTGCTCAAACAGCGGTCCGTCTCGGATTGGCAGATCGGTGTGATCACCGAAACACTTTCCTGCGTGAAGCATTGGTTGAAGTTGGCCCCGCATTGGGTCGAGCGGACATTGAAGCTCAAGCCGTTGTTGCAGTTCGTGGGTGCCGCCACACCGTTGCAGTCCCGGTAAAAGGCCAGGCTCACCTTGTACAGGTTCGGGCCCAGGCACTCGTAGCTCAGCTCGCCACCCATGGCGTGCGTGGCCTTGGCTTCCTGCTGAGCGCCGAGGATCATCAACAAGGCTGCGACCGCAGCTACTGAACGGGCGCGGAAAGGGTTCCCTATGGACTGTATCATGTTCTTGGGGCGTACGGGTTCAGTCATCGACCTACCGGTTCTGTGCACCTGGGCCACATCACTGCATTTGCAGCACATGACCACCAAAGGCCCGGGCCTCACCTCATGACCCTTACGGATCATGCACTGATCGAGACATGGACCTGGTGCCGCACAAACCTAGACCCCCTCCTTTGGCGTCGCATGCGCTCGTGTTCGGATCTATCAACACCGCGCTGTTAGGCAGCATACCCCGGGGGCATGCATCGGCAAGTTTCATCCAAAGACCACGTTGACCGAACGATCGCGTTACATGACCCCCGGTCCTTTGCATCATGGATCATTGGATGCTCTTCCTTCCATTCGTTGCTCTGCTCAGTTCCTGCGCCAAGGAAGTGGACGCTGGAAGGAAGGCTGCCCGGGAACGTATCGCACCGGGTCGCATCCGCATCATGGATATCCGTATGAACGGCACGGTAGCCCGCAACGAGTTCGGCAACAAGGCCGACCGGCTCACGCTCTACAACCCGGGAAGTGAACTGCTGCTCGAAGAGGGACGCTGGTTCCTATCGGACGACAGCGAAGGGTATCCGCTGAAGTTCGAGCTGCCGGAATTACTACTGCCAGCGGGTAGCAGGATCGACATCTGGTGCGATGGCGAGAACGTGTGGTCCGAAGAGATCCATGCCAATTTCGCGTTGTCGCCGAAGGATGGAAGTGTGGTACTTTACTACTCCTTCAAAGGGGCCCCACTGGCTGTTTCACATATCCTCCTGTCAGCTCAACCAGAATAGCAGCCGGGGAACACTACAAGCCCAACAACACCTCTCCGGGCTCCTTCCCACCGAAGACCAGCTTGGCCGGGTCCTCCAGCATCTCCTTCACCTTGTACAGGAAGCTTACACTTTCCTTGCCATCGATGATGCGGTGGTCGTAACTGAGCGCCACGTACATGATCGGACGGATGAGCACCTGACCGTTCACGGCCACGGGCCTTTCCACGATGTTGTGCATGCCCAGGATGGCGCTCTGCGGTGGGTTGATGATGGGTGTGCTGAGCATACTGCCGAACACCCCACCATTGGTAATGGTGAACGTGCCGCCGCTCATTTCATCGATGGTCAGTTTTCCATCGCGGGCTTTGATCGCCAGCTCCTTGATGCCGGCCTCGATCTCGGCCAGGCTCATCCGCTCGGCGTTGCGCAGGACGGGCACCATCAGGCCTTTGGGGCTGCTCACCGCGATGCCGATATCGGCAAAGTCATGAAGCACCATGTCCTCACCATCGATCATGGCGTTGACAGCGGGGAACAAGCGCAAGGCCTCCGTGACCGCCTTGGTGAAGAAGCTCATGAAGCCCAGGCTCACCCCTTTCTCTTCCTTGAACCGGTCTTTGTACTTTCCACGCAGTTCCATGATGGCGCTCATGTCCACCTCGTTGAAGGTGGTGAGCATGGCGGTCTCGTTCTTCACACTGACCAGACGCTGCGCCACTTTCCTCCGCAGGGTGCTCATCTTCTTCCGATCCTCGGCGCGTCCGCCACCCCAGCCGTTCATGACCACACCCGCTCCATCCACACCACCTGCGACATAGGCTTCCACGTCGCGCTTGGTGATCTTTCCACTGGGCCCGGAACCTTTCACTTGAGCAGCCGCGATACCGTGCTCGGCCATCACCGCTTTGGCCACGGGTGTGGCATGCGCGGACACCGAAACCACCTCCTTCTTTTCGACCGTCTTGGCCTCCTCCTTCCTGGCGGCGCCGTTCTCGGGACTTTTAGCGGCCGGCTTGGCTTTCTTTTCGGCTTTCACCGAGGTATCCACCTTGGCGACCACATCACCGACAGCCACCTCCGCATCGGCTTCCACGAGCAGTTCGATCCGGCCTTCCTCTTCACTGGTCAGTTCCAGTGTGGCCTTGTCCGAATCGATCTCGGCAATGACCTGGTCCTTCTCCACCACATCGCCGGTCTTCACCAGCCATTGGGCGATGCGTACCTCGGAGATGCTCTCCCCGGGGCTTGGAACAGTGATCTCAACTTCCTTGCTCATGTTGTGCCTATGCGCGTGCCTTGGCCCGCTTCAGGTTCTTCTCAAAGGTCTTGTCGATGATGGCCTTCTGCTGCGCAGCGGAACGTTGGGCGCTTCCCGTTGCCGGTGCCGCGCTCCGCGGTCTGGCGACGACCTCCAAACGCTCTCCCGGGAAACACATGCTCATGTACGGCCACGCCCCCATGTTCTCGGGTTCCTCCTGCACCCAGACATGGCGCTCGGCTTGCTTGTACTTGGCAAGCACCTGCTTCAACTGTGCCTCGGGCAGCGGATGCAGCTGTTCCACGCGAACGATCGCCAGGGTATCGGTCCCAAGTTCCTCCTTCTTCTCCAGCAGTTCATAATAGATCTTGCCTTGACAGAAGACCAGGGTATCCACTTTTTTCGGGTCCGCGGCACCATCGTCGATCACTTCCTGGAATCGGCCCTTGCCCAACTCCTCCAACGTGCTGACACATTTCTGGTGACGCAACAAGCTCTTGGGCGTGAAAACCACCAAGGGTCTGCGGAAAGGCCACGCCACTTGACGGCGCAGGACATGGAAGAAGTTGGCTGGAGTGGTACAGTTCACCACCTGCATGTTCCCTTCCGCGCAGCTGCTCAGGAAGCGTTCCATCCGCGCACTGCTATGTTCGGCACCTTGCCCTTCGTAACCATGCGGAAGCAGCAGCACGGTACCGTTCATGGCCTTCCATTTCTCTTCCGCTGCACAGAGGTATTGGTCCAGGATGATCTGCGCCCCGTTCACGAAATCGCCGAACTGGGCCTCCCAGATCGTGAGCGCATTGGGAGTGGCAAAGGCATACCCATATTCGAAACCGAGCACCGCATACTCGCTCAATAAGGAGTTATAGATCTGAAGGAGCGCCTGCTTGGGCCGGATGTGCTTCAAATGGATGAATTCCTCCTCACTGTCCTCCATCTTCACCACCGCATGCCGATGACTGAAGGTCCCCCGCTCCACATCCTGCCCGGTCATGCGCACCGGATGCCCATCCACCAGGAGCGATCCGTACGCCAACAATTCCGCCAGTCCCCAATCCACGGTGCCTTCGACGAGCATGCGTTCGCGGTCCTTCAGGATCCTTTCCAGCTTGCTGAAGAACTTCTTGCCTTCGGGTACCTCACACAACTTCTTGCCGATCTCCTTCAAGGTCTTCACTGGCACTCCGGTCGCTGGGCTCTCATCGAAGGCCCCGTTCGCCGGACGCTCGAAGCCATTCCATCGACCGGCCAGGAATGGAGTGATGGTGCTCTTGTCGATCTGCCTGCTATCCTCCAGTCGTTCCTGAAGCATTTCCTTGAACTGCTGCTCCATTTCCTTGGCCAGGTCCGCCTCGATATCACCGCTCTGCAGCAGTTTTTCCTTATAGATGGAGCGCGGGTCGGGATGGGAGGAAATGGCTTTGTAGAGCAGTGGCTGCGTGAACTTCGGTTCGTCCCCTTCGTTGTGGCCGTGACGTCGATAACCCAGGAGATCGATGAACACATCGGTCTTGAACTTCTGACGGTACTCCAAGGCCATTTCCATGGCAAGGCACACCGCCTCGACATCGTCACCATTGACATGGAATACGGGACATAGCGTCACTTTCCCCACGTCCGTACAATAGGTACTGCTACGACCATCGATGTAATTGGTGGTGAAACCGACTTGGTTGTTCACCACGATATGCAAGGTCCCACCGGTGCTGTAAGCCTTCAAATTGGCCATTTGGACCAGCTCATAGACCACACCTTGACCAGCGATCGCTGCATCCCCGTGGATAATGATCGGGCAGACCTTGCTGTCGTCGAACGCATGATCGTGTTCGATAATGGCCCGGGCAATTCCCTGCATCACCGGACCTACACTTTCCAGATGACTGGGGTTGGGGCATAAGGTCAGGTGGACCTCCTTCTTCTTGTTCGTGACCACCGTGCTGCTGTAGCCCATGTGGTACTTCACATCCCCCTCGACCAAGGCATCGTCATAGTCCTTTCCTTCGAACTCGCCGAATATGCTTTGGTAGGTCTTGTTCAGCGTGTTGGCCAGGACATTAAGCCTTCCCCGGTGGGCCATACCAATGACCACGTCGGAGATGCCCAGTTCGTTGCCACCGTGTTCGATGACCCAGTCGAGCGCAGGGATCAATGTCTCCCCGCCTTCGATACTGAAGCGTTTCTGACCAATGAACTTCTTGCCGAGGAACTTCTCGAACACCACGGCCTGGTTCAACTTGAACAGGATCTCCTTCTTATCCTCCAGACTGAAGTCGGGCATGTTGCGCGTGCCCTCCATCCGCTCCTGCAACCAGCGCACCTTCTCCGGATCGCGGATGTAGCGGTATTCCACCCCGATACTCCGACAATAGGTGACCTCCAGATGCTCGATGATCCGTTCCAGCGAGGCTGCACCGATCCCGATCTCATTTCCGGCCTCGAAGACCGTGCTCAAATCGGCCTTGGCAAGACCAAAATTTTCGATGGCCAGGGTGGGTACATACGTTCGTCGGGCCCGGACCGGGTTCGTATCCGTGAACAAATGACCCCGAGTACGGTAGCCATTGATCAGCGCCAGCACGTTGAATTCCTTGCGGATGTGTTCCGTATCACCTCCCCCGGAACGCACTCCGGGTAGCACGTCGTGATCGGTACGGGCCAGTTCAAAGCCTTCGAAGAACCGGGCCCAACCGCTCTCCACGGAGGATGGCTCCTTGAGGTACTGTTGGTAGAGGTCGTCCAGCCAGGCGCTGTCGACGTTGCTCAGGTAAGCATATTTGTCCATCGGGGCCGCGCGATCCAGTGACAAAGGTAGCCACCGGAATGTGCCCCTTTAACGCGCCACAGCATCAGGTAGTTGCGGGATCTCCGGAACCGGCACTGAAGTGCAGGCGCAGCACCACTTTCTGAAGGCAACGGAGCACGGTACGGCCGGCCAGTTCACGCACGCCGCCCAACGCCAGAGCCTCGGTTGTCCAATGTTCGGGAACATCCACTTGGTACAAGAGCCTGGACAACTCCCCACGTTGCTCCGCCACATCCAATCGGCGGGCCACAGCGCTCCTCAAGACCTCGAATACATCCGCCTCGGGTACCGGAAGCTCTTCCGGTCCAAGGCCAAGGTCCTTGCGCAACTGGGCGACCGTGGCCTCAACCACATTGCGCTGTGTCAACGCGCTCAACGCCCCGTCCATGGACAGTTCCTTTCCTGTATTCCCTGTGGATAATTCCATACTGCCCAGGCGGAACGATGGCACTAAGTTTGCCCGCCACCGTCAAGATAATCCAGACCATTCGATCCGACCATGTCCCTCCGCACGTTCCCCCTTGCAGTCTGTTTGATCGGTTCGTTGACCGGCGCAGCCCAATATGGCACTTTCGATGCCGGTTCGGTGCGATCCGTTCGAGGCACGACCACCTTGGTCGTGCTGGATGATGGCGACAGCCCATACAACCGGGTCATCCTCGATGCCATGAAAGCGCATTGGAAGGGATCGTCTGGATTCGAGACCGTGACGGCCAGCGAATTGGCCACACAGCCTCTTTCTCCGGAAAAGAGCTATCTGATGAAAACCATCAAGCCGGACCCGGAGAAGCATAGCGGCACCTTTCTGAGCCTGGTGCAGGGATGGAAGCAGAAGAAGAACGAAGGCCTGATCATGGAGAACAACGCGGCGACCAATGTGCCTGCGGAACAGGACCTGGCCTTCATCCTGTTCGACCCCGAACACCTGGCGGAGGCAGGCCTCACGGGTATGGTGCATGTATATGTCAAACATCTCCAGGACTACCTCACGCAGGTGGAACGGGGCCAGATCACCGACAAGACCACCGCCGACCGGCTATATCAAGGCAGGAACCGTCACCTGCGGGATGACATGCAGCTCTGGTTGGCGAAGGAACAGATCGATGCCAGCATGGGACTCGATGGAGCCAAGGAGTTGTATACGCATACACTTCAGATCATGGACCTGGGTCAATTGAACGCGGGCGCCTTGAAAGGTGAAAGCACCGTCGGGCTTGCAGATGTGGTGCTTACCGGTGATCACAAGACGAAATGGTGCTTCCGCCGCGTCTTCAATGCCGGCACCGGAGAATTGATGTATCTGGCCGATGAAGCCGCCTTGTATGGAAAGAAGGAGGGCTTTATTTCGGACGACCTGAAGGCGATCGAGCGGGCTCGCTGACCGGCTTCGTACCTTCATAGGAACACCCTGGCCTTATGGGGTGTTCCTAACGCATGTCGAAACTTCCTGCGATCGTACACTGGAGTACTGCTATCGTATCGGTCGAGATGGCCGTTCTTAGCTTTTCACCTGGACCGATCGCGGTGGCCGTCATTTTCCTGGTAGCTCCCATTGTAGTGATCTCTCTGGTCGTTGTGGTACTTCGAGATCGCAGCGCCGATGTCCCGACACTCCGGAACGGAGCGCATTGGGGGTATCAAGATCGACCGGACCTGCTACCGGTCCCTGAGCCGAACAAGTATGCCCGTTAGTTCCGTGGTGCTCATCACCGGAGGTTCCGGGACCATTGGCGGTCATCTGACGCGCCAGTTGCTTTCGGCAGGATACTCTGTCCGGCACTTGAGCAGGAACGAAGGACTTGAAGGACGAGTAAGACGCTTCCATTGGGACCCATCAAGTGGACGCATCGATCCATCATGCCTGCATGGTGTGGACCACATCGTACATCTGGCGGGTGCCGGCATCGCCGACCGAAGATGGCGTCCTGAGCGGGTGCACGAATTGATCGAAAGCCGGGCCGGGTCGGCAAGGCTCCTGTTACGGACAGCAAAGGCAGCGGGGATCGTTCCCCAGAGCTTCATCAGTGCTGCGGGGTCCGGTTACTATGGGGCCACGACCTCCGACCGGATCTTCGCGGAAGAAGATGGACCGGGATCGGATGTCCTGGCCGGGATCAGTGAGGAATGGGAGCGTGCAGTGGCGGAATGGGAGAATACGTGCCGTGTGGTCCGACTGCGAACACCCTTGGTCCTGGCCGCGGATGGTGGCGCATTGCCCTTGATGGCAAAGATCGTCCGTTGGTGGTTGGCCGCTCCGCTGGGTAGTGGTCGGCAATGGATGCCCTGGGTGCATATCGACGACCTGACCCAGGCATACCAGCTTGCCCTCGACGACAAAAGATGGCAGGGGCCGGTGAACGTTTGCTCCCCGCAGCACGTGGACAACCGGACATTCATGCGCACCCTGTCCACTATGCTGCATAAACCCTTCTTCCTGCCACCGGTCCCAGAAATGGTCATGCACTTGCTATTGGGAGAGCGCGCGAAACTCGTCGTAGCGGGCAGCCGGCTATCCAATGCGCGGTCTACCAGCCTCGGAGCCGTGTATGCCCATACCGATCTTGGAAAGGCCTTGCGCGATCTGGTCGATCAAGGTCTCTGAACCAGAGATTCCGTAGGGTCCATCGAGGAGATCCGTCAATGCTCCCGATCGAGCAGTCGAGCGGCCAGTTCGAGCAAGGCGCTCTTGTTATCCTCGGGAACATGGATCTCCTTCAATGATGCAAGGGCCCGGGCATGTCTCCGATCGGCCACGGCAGCGACTTCGCCGGCCACACCCAGTTCTTCAAGGACATCGATCATGCGTTCCACATTCCTTTCGGCGGGCATCTTCCGCAGCTCCACCTCCAATTCGGTACGACCATGCGCCAGGCTCTTCTCGAGACCGCTGATCAACAGATAGGTCTTCTTGCCAGCTCGGAGATCCCCACCGCGCTGTTTTCCGACCTTCCGTGGATCACCGAATGCATCCAACAGGTCATCACGCAGCTGGAACGCGAGCCCCAGGTCTTCGCCGAAGTCGGCCATCCGCTGCTCATCCTCCGGTGAAGCGCCCCCCAACCTGGCTCCGATACGCATGGCACAGGCCAGTAGCACCGCGGTCTTCAACCGGATCATCTCCAGGTGCTCGTGCAAACCGACCGAGCCGCGATGCTCGAACTCCATATCAAGCTGCTGACCCTCACAGACCTTCAGGGCGTAACGGCCGAAGAGGGTCAAGACCTCGGGGTCCCGGCCCATGGCCTGGTATGCTTTCACCAACATCGCATCCCCGCTGAGGATGGCCGTGTTCACGTTCCATTTTTCATGGACGGTGGATCTCCCACGACGAAGCGGAGCTTCATCCATGATGTCGTCGTGCATCAGGGTGAAATTGTGGAACAGCTCGATGCCCAGGGCTTCATCGAGGCACTGTTCCATGTCCCCACCGAACAACTCGCAGGAAAGCAGGAGGGATACGGGTCTGATGCGCTTTCCACCCAGGCCCATCAAATAGGCCATGGGCGCGTACAGGTCGCTCAAGGGCAATGAGGAACACCACCCACGGATCCGCTCATCCACAAGCTTTTGGGCCCTGGCAATGGAGGTGCTCATGAGTCAGCCAGACGGAGCAGATACTCACCGTACCCGCTTTTCATCAAGGGACGCGCCAACTCGCGCAGTTGTTCGGCACTGATCCACCCTTTCTTGAACGCCACTTCCTCAATGCACCCGATCCGCAGGCCCTGGCGGTCCTCGATGACCTGTACGAACTGGCCCGCCTGCATCAGCGAGTGAAAGGTCCCTGTATCCAGCCAGGCCGTTCCTCGGTCCATGATCTCCACACGCAACCTGTCTTGTCTCAGGTATTCCTTGTTCACATCGGTGATCTCGTACTCGCCGCGTGCACTGGGACGCAACGCTGCGGCGATCTCCACCACGTCGTTACCGTAGAAGTACAGCCCAGGTACAGCATAGTTGCTCTTCGGCTTCTGCGGCTTCTCTTCAATGCTGAGCGCCTTGTTCTCTTTATCGAACTCCACCACGCCATAGCGCTCCGGATCGCTCACATGGTAGGCGAACACCAGACCGCCGTCCGGATCGGTATGTTGCGAAAGCATGCGCCCGAACCCACGACCATAGAAGATGTTATCCCCCAGCACCAGGGCCACCGAACTGTCGCCAATGAACTCGCGGCCGATCACGAAGGCTTGGGCAAGCCCGTTGGGTTCCGGCTGTTCCGCATAGCTGAACGTGCATCCCAAGGAACGACCATCACCCAACAGTTTCTTGAACTGAGGCAGGTCATGTGGGGTGCTGATGATCAAGATCTCGTTTATCCCGGCGGCCATCAAGGTGCTCAACGGGTAATAGATCATCGGTTTGTCATAGATCGGCATCATCTGCTTGCTCACCGCCAAGGTGAGCGGATGCAGACGAGTTCCCGAACCTCCAGCCAATACGATCCCTTTCATGGTCACGGTTCTGATCGGTCGCTTACGGGTCGGTCCGCTCCCGTAGCATCCACGTCCTCTGCTTCATCCTCTTCATCATCCTCGAGAATGGGGATGATCGGTTCCTCGAACGAAGAGCTCACCAGTTCCTTTTCAAAGGACAGAAGAAGTGAGGGGAGCACCAGCAAGTTCGTAAAGATGGCCACGGCCAGCGTAATACTGATCAGAACACCCATGGCCTTGATACCACCGAACTGGCTTAGGCTGAACATGATGAAGCCACAGAAAAGGACCACCGCGGTATAGATGATCCCCACGCTTGATTCGCGCAATGCGAACTCGACCGCCCGCTGCTGATCACGACCATACAGTTTCAATTCCAGGCGGTACTTGGCCAGGAAGTGAATGGCATTGTCCACAGCGATCCCGAACGCAATGCTGAAGACCAGGATCGTACTGGGTTTGATGGGAATGTCCAGGTAGCCCATGATACCGGCGGTGGTGACCAACGGAACGATGTTGGGGACCAGAGAGACCATTACCATCCTGACCGAACTGAAGATCAGCGCCATGATCAGTCCAATGACCACTATGGCGATACCCAGGCTGATGATCAAGTTACCGACCATGTAGCGCGTTCCACGAAGGAACACCATGCTGGTTCCGGTCATGGTCACCTTGTAGTCCTCTTTTGGGAAAAGACCATCGACCTGAGGTTGAAGCCTGTCCATGATACCATCCATCCGAATGGTACCCACATCGGCCATTTGGACCGTCAATCGCGTGATCCGCCGGGTGCTGTCGATGAATGCCTTGGCCATGTTCTGCTTGTCACCCAGGTTCTGCACGTAAGGCATTATGAACTGGTCCGGGCCACTGTTATCGATCAATTGATACCGCTCGGGACGACCGCTGTAGAAGGCCTGCTTGGTGAACTTCACCGCCTCCACTATGGAGATCGGGCGCGAGAACTCGGGGTAGGTCTGAAGCGTATCCCCCAGCTTCTCTATCCGTCTGAGCGTGGACGAGCGCATGGCCTTTCCCCGGTCCTTGGCATCGATCATGAACTCCAATGGCATCACGCCTTTGAAGTTGCTCTCGAAGAACCGGAGATCGGTAAGCACCGGACTGTCCTCGGGCAGATCATCCACAATGCGGCTCTCGTTCCGCAACCAGGTCACCCCGAAGAGCCCTACGGCCAGCACGGCCAGCATGATGGCATAGATGTAAGGCCGCTTGCGTTGCACGGTGCGTACGATCCACTCCACGGCCAGGTCCAACCATCGGCGCTCCAAATGACTCGTGTGCCGCTGCTTTGGCGGATCCATGAAGCTGAAGAGAATGGGAATGAGCAATAACGCCAGCACATACAGCAGCATGATGTTCAAGGCCGCAATAAGGCCGAACTCCCGCAGCATGTCACTGTACGTGACCATGAACGTTCCGAAGCCCATCGCCGTGGTCGCATTGGTCATGAACGCCGCTGTGCCGACCCGCGATATCACCCGTTTCAGGGCCCGCATCTGGTTGCCATGACGCACGTATTCATGATGGTATTTGTTGATCAGGAAAACGCAGTTGGGTACTCCGATCACGATCAACAATGGGGGCACCACGGAGGTGAGGATATTGAGCTTCAGGTCGAGGATGGCCATGGTACCGAAGGCCCAGATCACGCTGGTGAGCACCACCAGCATACAGAACAGCATCGTCCGCCAACTGCGGAAGAATATCAACAGCAGGAGCGCCGTTACACCGACCGCAAGCCCCAGGAACATCGGAAGTTCGGCCTGCAGCAATTGGGTCGCTTTCACGCGAATGAACGGCAGACCGCTATAGTGCACCTGAATGCCGCCGGAGGCGAAGCGTTCCACACGCTCCTCCAATTCACTCAGCACCCGCAACCGCTCCTCGGTATCAAAGATCTTCGCGTCCACAAAGACCATCATCAAACTGGCCTTCGTGCTCTTGTTGAAAAGCAGTCCATCATAGAAAGGCAGAGAGCGGACCTTGGACAGGACCGAATCCATTTCCGCTTGGGAGACCGGCGGCGATCCCATGACCCGCTTCAGTCTGAAACGCTTCTCCTCATCGTCACGGACCAACTCGAAGAGATGTGCTTCGCTGAACACGGAGTCGACTCCATCGATCCGCTTGAGATCGTTACCCATCTCCCACCAGGCCTTGAAGAACTCAGGCTGGTACAGGCGCTGGTCCTTCACCCCAAGCACGATCACGTTCCCATCCTCGCTGAATTGCTCCAGGAAGCGTTGGTACTCGATATAGGCACTGTCGTTCTTCGGCAACAGGCCGCCGTGCTTATAACTGGGCTGGACCTGCCGGGCCATCCAGCCCATGAACAGGGTAATGAAGCCCAAGGCGATCAGGATCGCCACCCGGTTGCGCAGTATCCTACTTGCAAGCCACTCCCACATGGTGGTCCAACGGGGTCCGAAAGTGCCGGGACCCCAGGGCCGACAAAGGAACGAGATCCGTGTCGTTCCCGGCCCCGCGTCGATCAGATGCCCAGCTTCACAGTGAGCTTCAAGGCCAGGTCATCGGAGACCGATCCGAAGGCTTGATCACCGAACCGATAGAAGCCACCTATTCCCAAGCCTACCAATCCCGATCTCAGGATATCATCCACCTGCAAGCCAGCTTCGAAATACGGAGCGTTCAATGGCGTGAAGGATAACCCTTGATGCAACTCAGGACGGGACATGCCTCCCCACGCCGCGCTGGCCAGGACGGACAGGTCCGGTGTCGACGACTTCGACTCATAAAGCACATGTCCGATCCCGAAGCGGGCATGTCCGGCCACAAAGCGGTCGGCCAGGAATTCATTCGGTCGCATGGTCTCAAAGACGAACGAACTGGCCATTGCGAGTCCGGAGGAATAGGTGCCGCGGAGATTGAACAAGTAAGGCATCGGAGCCTTCTCGTCGGCCAGCCCGGCCAATACGCGGAGGGTCAGGGCCCGTCGTTTGAACTGGAACTTCTTCTCCACCTGGGCCAAGCCTCTCCAGGTATCCTGTTCTCCTTCCCACAAGCCATCGAACGCCCTCCAGAAGAGGACATGCAGCACCGGGCCTCTGGTACCCAGGTTCACAAGTTGATCCGTCAGACGAGCGGTCCGCTCACGGTATGCGAATCGAAGACCGAAGGTCATTGCTCCCGTACGGATCCCGGAGCCCAGGACCGTCAGCCCTTCTCCCACCTCCTCGCGGTAACGATAGCCCTGCTCATTCCGCCGAAGTTGCGACTCGGTCCCTGCCCAGACCTTCAAGCCTTCCGCAAGCTGCAGACCAATGGTTGCGCTGATCACTTCACTGCGGTCCATGCGGTCCACATAGAGCCAGCGGTAGCTCTCTGGACCGAAGCTCCATGATCTTCCAGGAAGCACCCAGCCCCCGGTCTCCGCCACATCATTGCCGTATGCGAACCGGATCTCGTGACCTCGGTTCGGCCAGGGTGAAAAGGTCAGGTCCCCACCGTATTTCTGGGTCCGATCGCGCAAGCCGTAGGCCCAATATCCGCCGAACCTCACGACCCTGCTGAAGCGCGCGTTCGTATACACCCCGGCCCCTAGACGAAAGCCCTCATATCCGTTGTACCGGAACAGACGATCAAGCGGAAACTCCAGGAACTTGTACGCCACACTCCCCCTCAGGAAAGTGGTCAGGCCCCACAGCCGGCGATCGAAGCGCTGGGCCTTCCCGAGACTGTCGATCGTATGGTACGTGACCGAATCCTTGGCGTCCAGCGGTACCACCCGGACCGAATCCCAAATGGCTGCGTCGCGGCGCAGCTCCATGCGATCGGCCACCAACTCGGGACCGCTCACATCGCGGCGCGTCAGTCCTGGTCGCAGGTCAATGTCCTTGAGGTAGACCCGGGATACACCCATGATCTTCCAATCCTCCACCTGCACCGCCTCCAGGATGAGCGTATTGTTCATCTGCACCGGGAACCAGCCAATGCCATCGATCTTGCTGTGTACCTGCTGCACCCGGATCCCTATCCCCGAGGGCGGTTCCTTCGGTTCGGCGATCACATTCTGTACAGCGTATCCGTCCGTATGGATATACAGGAGCCCTTTCATGGCCTCGAAACGCTTCCCTGCTCGTGGCGCGAAGCTGATCACGAACACCGAGTCCGCTCCCTGGTAAAGGGTATCCTTGAGCAGAAAGAGGTAATCTCGGGTACTGCCGGGTGCCAGCGGGCCGATGAACCGCTGTTGGCCCAGTTCAATGGCCGGCGCATAAATGGACCAGGTCCTTGTCTCTGCCGCCAATGCCAGCAATTGCGGGTTCTGCAGGCCGCTCACACGCATAGCCTTCACTTCTTCGCGGGCGCTGGATGGTGGTATGAACTTGCGTTCCGTGACACTCTCGATCAACAGCACGTGCTGCCGTTCAAAGAATTCATAGACCTCCCTGTCGTTGCTATCAAGCGCGGCCACGCGTTCAGGCTCGAACATGAGGGCACTGTCCAATGCGGCCGTGAACACCGTTTTCGCATAGGAATCATAGCGGTGTTCGCGGTTGTTCATACCGTCGTTCTCCTTACGCGCGGCATAGGCCCGACGAATGATCCGGTGCGCCGGATTCTCTCCCGGGAACACCTCCACAGCCTCCAATTCGTAGGCCTTGGGCTCCATTTTCAGCACCTGGGCTTCAGCCGCCTCGATCCGCACCTCCAAGGGCTCGTAGCCCACGTACGTGGCTTTCAAAGTCACTGGCAGAGCATCGACACGGATACGGAAACGACCGTCTATATCCGTGGTCGTACCCTGACGAGCCCCAAGCTCGACCAGGTGAACGAATGCAAGCGGTTTGTTGGAGCGCGAATCCACCACCACACCCTGCACGAGCGCTTGTGCGCAGGTGCCGAGCGCAGGGAGAAAAAAGACCCCGATCAGCCAGTTACGCATGGGACCGAATGCAGGACGCACTTCGGTCCGAAAAGTAACAGGTGCCGGGCGCGCTACCTTTCGACCATGCTGGCGGCACTGCGCGATGGGGCGGAATGGGTACGGCTCGGGAACGTTCGCAGAGCCCGCAATGCCTGGCGGATCTGGCGAAGTTTCCGGGTAGCACGACGGACCGGGGATCCGCGTATCGCGGGACTACCGATCATGATCAGCATCGAACCGACTACGGCTTGCAATCTGCGCTGTCCGGAGTGTCCCAGCGGTCTGAGGAGCTTCACCCGGCCGACGGGAAATCTGCAGCGCGCGCTCTTCGAACGGATCATGGATGAGCTGGCCCCGGACCTGTGGGGGCTCACGTTCTACTTCCAGGGAGAACCGTACATCAATCCCGGATTCCTGGACATGGTCTCCTTGGCGCGACAGCGGGGTCTCTACACCGCCACCAGCACGAACGCTCATTTCCTGGATGAAAAGCGCGCAGAAGCCACTGTGCGCAGCGGCTTATCGCGACTGATCATCAGTCTGGACGGGACTGACCAGGAGACCTACTCCCAATATCGCAAGGAGGGGGAGTTAGCTAAGGTCATCGCTGGAACAGAACGCATCGTGCGCTGGAAACGAAAGCTTCGGAGCCGCGCCCCCCATGTCGTGTTCCAATTCCTTGTAGTGAAGCCCAACGAACATCAGGTGACCGAAGCAAGGACCCTTGCCAGAAAGGTCGGCGTGGATGACCTCTGGCTGAAAACGGCTCAGATATACGACGTGCATGACGACCATCCGTTGCTACCGGAGCAGGAACAATACAGGAGGTATACCCGAGGATCCGATGGCACTTGGGTGACCAAGAACGCCCTGGAGGACCGGTGCTGGAAGATGTGGCACAGCTGTGTGATCACATGGGATGGGAAGGTCGTACCCTGCTGCTTCGACAAGGATGCCCACCATGTATTGGGCGATCTTCGGGAGAAGAGCTTCAAAGAGATCTGGAACGGCCCTGCATACACCGAATTCCGCAGGCAGGTACTGACCGCCCGCAGCAGCATCGAAATGTGTCGGAATTGTTCGGAAGGAAGCCCGGTATGGGCTTGAAACGGCCTCGTCAGACCTTCATCACATCAGCTTCCTTCGCCGCCACCAGCGCATCGACCTTCTGCGAATAGGTCTTGATCAGTTTCTCAACCTCTCCTTCAGCGTCCTTGGCCAGGTCCTCTGCGAGGCCATCTTTCTGCAGCTTCTTGATGCCATCCAAAGCCTTGTGCCGCGCCTGACGAAGCCCTACACGGGCGTTCTCGGCCTCGCGGTGGGCCGACTTGACCAGGTCCTTGCGACGCTCCTCGGTCAGCATGGGAACATTGATCATGACATGCTCCCCATTGTTGCTGGGATTGAAGCCCAGATTGGCCGCGATGATGGCCTTCTCAATGGGGTCTATCATCTTCTTCTCCCAAGGCTGGATCATGATGGTGCGTGCATCCGGCGTATTGATGTTGCTCACCTGGCTCAGTGGCATCTCACTCCCGTAGTAGTCCACCCGGATGCCGTCCAGCATGGCGGGATTCGCGCGTCCAGCACGGATCTTCGCCAGTTCGGTCTCCAAATGCTCAAGGGCCTTTACCATCAAGGTGCGGGCCTGGCTGATCTCTGCTTGCGTATCGCTCATGGCGTTCCAGTCGAGCTGGTTGCATCGACCGGCCCGAAATTACCCCGGAAGCCTCAGGACCACAAACCGGTCGAAGCTCAGAACTCGACCAGGGTACCCACAGGTTCGCCCGCGATCACGCGTCCGAGGTTGCCGGGCTTGTTCATGTCGAATACGATGATGGGCAACTTGTTCTCGCTGCACAGGGTGAAGGCAGTGAGGTCCATGACGCTCAATCCCTTCTTGTAGACCTCCTCGAAACTGATCCTGTCATAACGGGTAGCGCTCTGGTCCTTCTCCGGATCCGCGGTATAGATCCCGTCGACCCGGGTGCCCTTCAGGATCACATCCGCCTCGATCTCAATGGCGCGCAAGCTGGCAGCGGTATCCGTGGTGAAGTACGGATTTCCTGTCCCGGCCCCGAAGATGACGATCCGCCCCTTTTCGAGGTGCCTGATCGCCCGCCGCCGAATGAACGGTTCGGCGATCTGTTCCATCTTGATCGCGCTCATCAGGCGGGTGAAGTAACCTTTTTCCTCCAGTGCGCTCTGCAGGGCCAGGCTATTGATCATGGTCGCCAGCATTCCCATATGATCGCCTTGGACCCGATCGATCCCCTTGGCCACGCCCTGGACACCCCGGAAGATGTTCCCGCCACCGATGACCACAGCGACCTGCACACCACCCTGGGCCACGTTGATGATCTCGTCTGCATAGGTCGCCAGCCGATCATCGTCGATCCCATATTCCTTTCCTCCCATGAGCGATTCGCCGCTCAGCTTCAGAAGGATCCGCTTGTACTTTGGTGTCCCGCTCATCGAATGCTGCAGTAATGGATGACCGGAGGCCAAAAGAACGAAAAATAGATGAGGACCGGGACCGTCGGAACGAAGAAGGGACCCTTGCGAGGTCCCTTCCTGATCGTCATGTGCGGTGCGCTCAGATCGTCAGCGAATAACGCTGGAACCCGGTCACCTTCAAGTCCTTGTCAGCGGACTGAACATACTGTTCGACCGTGGTCTTATTGTCCTTGATGAACTGCTGGGCCAACAAGGTGCTCTCCTTGAAGAACTTGTTCAAGCGACCCACGGCGATCTTCTCGGCCATATCAGCGGGTTTACCCTCCTGGATCGCGAGCTCCTTGCCGATCTCGATCTCCTTGTCAATGACGCTCTGGGGGGTGCTGTCCTTGTCCAATGCCACCGGAGCCATGGCCGCCACTTGCATCGCCACATCCTTGGCGACCTCGACCTGGCCGGTCTTGTTAAGCCCTACAAGGCTACCCACCTTGTTCCCGGGATGGTTGTAAGCATAAACGAAGGGGGCATGGATCGCCTCGCAGCAGCCCACCTCGATCTTTTCACCGATCACACCGGTCTGCTCGATCAGCTTCTCCGCCACGGACAGTCCGTTGCTGTCGTATGCCATGGCCTTCAACGCGTCGATGTCCTTCGCGTCCTTCTCCAATGCGATCTTGGCAATGTGCTCCGCCATCGCCACGAAATCGGCGTTCTTGGCAACGAAATCGGTCTCACAGTTCACGCATACGAGCACACCCCGCGTGGCGTCGTCCGAGACCAGCCCGAGGACCACACCTTCATTCGCTTCGCGGTCACTGCGCTTGGCAGCCACCTTCTGACCTTTCTTGCGCAGCACATCAACGGCGGCATCAAAGTCACCATTGGCCTCGGTGAGCGCGTTCTTGCAATCCATCATTCCCGCGCCGGTCATTTGGCGCAGCTTGTTCACATCTGCGGCGGTAATAGCCATGGTACTTGGTTCAGTTCGGTTTTCGATCATTCGCTGGCGTTCTCCTCCTCCTCCGTCACTTCCTCGTCCTGTTCCTGCTCATCGCCCTCTTCCTCCTCCTCATCCGTTTCAGCTTTCACCCCTTCCGCCTGCTGACGCTCCTTATCGGCCTTCCGTTCCTGCAGGCCTTCCATCACCGCGTTCACGGCGGCATCCACGATCAATTCAATGCTCTTGGTCGCATCGTCGTTGGCCGGGATCGGAAAATCCACCAGCGTGGGGTCACTGTTGGTATCGACCATGGCGATGACCGGGATATTCAGCTTTCGGGCCTCGGCCACGGCGATATGTTCCTTCACGATATCCACCACGAAAAGCGCGGCTGGCTGGCGGGTCAGGTCCACGATGGAACCCAGGTTCTTCTCCATTTTCTCCCGCTGGCGCATCACCTGCAGGCGCTCGCGCTTGCTCATGTTCTGGAAAGTCCCATCGGTCTGCATCCGGTCGATGGTCGACATCTTCTTGATGGCCCTGCGGATGGTCCCGAAGTTGGTCAACATCCCACCGCTCCATCGCTCGGTCACGTATGGCATCCCGGTGGCTTTCACCTTCTCGGCTACAATGTCCTTCGCCTGTTTCTTGGTGGCCACAAAAAGGACCTTCTTCCCGCTCCGCGAGATGTTCTTCAATGCACCACAGGCCTGTTCCAGCTTCACGCTGGTCTTGTTCAGGTCGATGATGTGGATCCCCTTC
The DNA here is from genome assembly GCA_020437905.1 of Flavobacteriales bacterium. Taxonomy (GTDB): domain Bacteria; phylum Bacteroidota; class Bacteroidia; order Flavobacteriales_F; family PHOS-HE28; genus PHOS-HE28. The sequence goes on along the minus strand of JAGQVN010000015.1, from coordinate 3,685 downwards.
TTCTCGGTGAAAATGTAAGGGGCCATGTTCGGGTTCCACTTCCGCTTCAAATGGCCGAAGTGCACACCTGCATCGAGCAGGGTTTGAAAATCGAGACGAGGCATTCTTCTTGGGTCTAGTTCACGTTCCTTGTTCCCTTTTACAGGCATCCCATGGGTAGCCGCCCCTATTGGGACGAGTCCTACAGGATTGGATCCTGAACAAGCGCGGGGACCTTAACGCTTGCTGAATTGGTCGCTCTTACGGGCCTTCTTACGGCCGAACTTCTTGCGTTCCACCACACGTGGATCGCGGGTCATCAGGCTTTCCGCCTTCAGCTTTGGCTTGTGTTCCGCATCGACCTCCACCAAAGCACGGGCGATCCCGAGACGGACCGCTTCCACCTGCCCTGTGGTACCACCACCGCTCACACGGGCATGTACATCGTACTTGCCTTGTGTCTCAGTGAGCACGAACGGTTGGTTCAGCTTGTACTGCTGGGTGAGGATCGGGAAATATTCCTTGCCTTCCACGCCATTGATGACGATTTCGCCACTGCCTTCGGAAAGGATCACGCGGGCAATGGAGGCTTTGCGACGGCCGACGGTTTGAATGGGGTCCATCTTACTTGATGCTGTTCAGGTCGAAAGTGCGAGGCTTCTGGGCCTCATGATCGTGATTAGCGCCGGCCACCACATGTAGGTTACCGAATTGGGTCCTTCCCAGGCGGGTCTTCGGAAGCATGCCACGGACGGCAGCCTCGACCAACGCGGTCGGCTTCCGCTCATGCAGTTTGGCAGCCACTTCCACAGTGCGCCCTCCGGGATGCCCGCTGTAGCGCTGATATTCCTTGTCTGCCATCTTGTTGCCGGTCAGGCGTACCTTGTCCGCATTGATCACCACGACGTGATCGCCGCAATCCACATGTGGGGTGAAGGTGCCCTTGTGCTTGCCACGCACCAGCATGGCGATCTTGCTGGCCAGGCGCCCAAGCACCTGGTTTTCAGCGTCTACGAGGAGCCACTCCTTGGTGACCGTGGCCTTGTTGGCCATGCTCGTCGTGTAGGTCGTTGAAGCCACTGTGATCTGTCCTTATTCCCTTTCCTTAGCGCGAAAGGGGCTGCGAATTTAGTACGATCCCGTGGCATCAACAAACAGCTGTTCATAGCCTTTTCTCGGACCGCCTGATCAGCGACCGCAGGACGCCTTGAATTTACAGCTTAAACTTCTGACGGTCAAAACGTTGAACGACCCGGGGCCGATCGTGACGATCGCCCCCGGGTCGTTCTTGTCCCTTGGCTCCGGCTATGGCAACTGTTCGGTTCGCACGGCGGTCGGGACCGATCCACCCACGCTCTGCAGGATCATGTCCCGATCATTGTTCTGTCCGGCATACTTCACTTGTCCGTCCAAGTTGACGTCCTCCAGCAGATAACCCGCGCTCACATTGGTGGGAACAGCGCCGCCGATCTCCAGCAGCACCAGATCGCGGTCATTGGCCGAATTTGCGTACTTGATCAACCCGTCGCCGTTGACATCACCGGACCACATCACCATGGTCCCGTTCACGTTCCGCTGAGCGTTCGTACCCCAGGTCGGGGTGGCCGGCTTGGTGAAATCCACCATGGTCCCTGGGGAATTCAGCAGCACTGGCGAGAAGGACATCACGCCCAAGTGGTTCCTATGGCGGACCACCACATGATAATTGCCTGCCGGAGCACCCGGGAATACGATGGTCTGTTCCCCGCCCGGGGCCATCAGGTTCCCGGAACGTTGTACCAATGCTGGAGCGGTGGCCACGATCACAGCAGGGTTGGTGTTATCCCTGAGTTCCACCACCGCCCAGTCGACCGGTGCAGTGGATCCGCCCTGTGCCAGGACATCCGGGTTCGCGGTCACGCCAAAACCATAGGGATCCACACTTGGAAGCACTCCGTTGGACTGCAGGTCGTTCTTCATCTCGGTGCCATCGAACGGTCCGTTCATGGTGGCACGCACATTCACCATGGCCACCTGATCATCCTGATCCAGGATGCCATCGCCATCCTCATCGACCCCGGCACGCACGGCCATGCTGGGATGCACGATGGTCCAACTGAGCGGTTCGCCGGCCTGGGCCGAGTTGATCAGCTGCGCATGGGTCATCGTCTCGCCAGCTGCATCGGATTGGTAGGTATCACTGCCGGTATAATAGAAGCCGCGATGCTCACCGCCATAGATCCCTTTCACGATCATGCCGTACTCACTGGGCTTGTCATTCGCCAGGGTCTTCATGAAGGTGATGTCCGCCGCAGAGCCGATGGCCCCATTGATCGTGCGCCGATGACCGACGGCCGGGCCCGCATCGTTGCTGCCATGATAGAGCGGAAAGTTGTCGCAAGCCCCACAATTCGGGACAAAAAGCCCGCCTGACCAGGACAACAGTTCGTTCTCGTAATCCCCGAAGTAGTCGTTGTTGGTGGTGAGGCGGTTGAAGTTGGTGGGGAAGGCACCATCGGCCATCAGGCCGAAGCCAGCCGTGCTGGGACCATCATAAAAGAAGCCGATCTTCCGGTACGTGGCCCTCAGGTCAGCGGCCATGTTCTCATTTCCGGTCATGTCGATGTTCGGTGTACCGGCCGTATTCCCCTGGCCTGGCAGGTCGCCTCGCCCCGTATTGAAGACGTGGCAATGGGCACAGTTCACGTTCACCGCTACAAAGAGCGAAACACCCGCAGATTGCACGCTTTGGAACGTGGTCCCATGGTAGCGCACCCGGTTGGGGTTCACGATACGTTCCCGTGCAGCAGCCGGTCCATTCTCGGGTCGGTAGGTGCGGAACGGGTTCGGGACGTACCACGTATTTGCAAGGAAGTCCTCGAACTCCTGCATGCTGCCTGCATCCATGGGCTGGTCCATGCCCTGGAGGTGCTGGAAGGCACCGGCGAAATGGATCAAGCCGTCCTTATCCCCACGCCAGTGCAGATTGCCTGTGCCGCGTCCGATGATGTCGATCAGGGTCTGGGTGGTCTTCAGGCCTTTCATGGGGTGGAATACCACATTGTCCACGGTATCCATGACGCCGGAAGGATCGCCCAGGTCCCAGGCGAGTCGGTCCCACTTACCATCCACGTGGCACGAAGCACAGGAAATATGTCCCGTGCCCGACCCCTTGTGGGTGTCATACAGGTGTACGCGACCCGCCTTGATCACCATGGGCGTCGGGTCGAAGAAGTTGGCCCTAGCCACCTCCTTATCGTTGCTGATGTCCAGTGTACTAATGGACCCTTCGAACTTGTTCAGCACATAGGCCTTGCTGCGTGCCTCGTCCAACACAATTCCCGTGGGACCTTGACCGACCCGGATGGGTGCACCCCCGACCCGTGCTCCGTTGGCGTCGATGGTGATCACGTTGTTCGAACCCATACCGGTGACATAGGCCTTGGAGCCGTTGTTCAACCAAGCTATGCCCCGAGGGTCTCCGATCGATTGCTCGCGGGTCGCTGGGGGCACGGATGAGGTCAGATAGTCCAGGTGCGGGTTCAGATCGGTGATGGCATTGGAGCCACCGGCATTGAACTGGGATACGTTCACCCGCAAGAACCTGCCGTTCAGGTTGGGCTCGAAACGGATCTCGTTGGTGGCATCCGTGCCCACCACGGAAACCTTGCCATCAGCCGGGTTCACGCTCATGGCCATGAGGATGTTCCCCAGATGTTTCTGATAG
>JAGQVN010000166.1 GCA_020437905.1 Flavobacteriales bacterium | reverse complement strand
AGCGTTATCCGCTGTACATCTTTCCCGGTCGTTATGTCTCGCTGCTCGGCCAGCAGGCTCCCATATTCCTGCTGGCCTCCGACCCCGTGGCGGTCGGTCAGTTCGCCTTCGCCACCGCCCTCCTGTTGATGCCACTTCGCCTGATTGGTTACAGCCTCAGCTCCGTGTTCCAGCAGAAAGCGGTGGAGACCTACCGCACCGACCCCAATGCCCTGGGACCTTTGACCAGGCGCTTTCAGGAGCGTCTCTTCTTCATTGGTCTTTTGCCGTTCGCCGTGATCGCGTTCTTCGGTGATCTCGGATTCGGGCTGGTACTTGGGGAGGGATGGCGGATATCCGGCATCTATGCCGCATGGATGAGCCTCTATTTCATGTTGCGCCTGCTCTCGGAACCGATCATTTCGCTTTTGAACGTGCTGGGCAGGGAACAGGACATGCTCTCGATCCATGGTGCGCTGCTGGTCCTTCGGGTCCTCGGGCTCCTGGTCGGCCTGCATTTCATCGGGTCCGTGCACGTTGCGGTCATGCTGTATGTGGCGATAAGCACCATTGGATATGTGGGATTGCTGGCCCATTTGTACAAGCTTGTGAGCATCGCGAGATGGCGTACCCTGGGACGCATGCTTCTGGTCTTTTGCATCGTTTCGCTCGCTTGCTGCGCCGTGCGCTACCTCATCATCGGTGATGTGTTCCCCTTGGTATGAGCCCTCGACCGGGCATACGGGCACCCGCTTCATCCGACCAGGCAACCGATGCCATCTTTGCCGTCAACCTGACACATGCGGAGGAAGGTCATCTATGTGGTTTCGAACGTCTCTGACAGCAAGGAGTATGATCAGCTCATCCGCTACTGGGACAGGGAACGCTATGAGCTGGAGTTCGTGCTGATGAACCCCTTCCAGGAATGTGGGCTGCAGGACAACATCCGGAACGCAGGCCTGCCATGCACCACGCTGCCATACCGTGGCAAGCTCGATATACCGCGGACCGTGTTCAAGCTGATGCGCCTGCTCCGCGATCGACGTCCTGACGTGGTCCATACCAACTTGCTCGATGCTGCGTTCGTTGGTCTGCTTGCGGCCTGGCTCTCCGGGATCCGCGGTCGGGTGAATACACGTCACCATGCCATGCACAATCATAAGTATCATCCGATCAAGGGAGTGCTCTATGACCGCATCCTCAATGCCTTGTCAACACGCATCATCGCCATTACTCACAGTAATCAGGAGATCCTGATCGACAAGGAGGGGGTCCAAAAGGAGAAAGTGTTGATGTTGCATCACGGGTTCGACATGGAGCAAGCCCGGAAGGACCCGGCACGCATGGCCATGCTCCGAGAGCGGTACGCGGACATGCTCGATGGTCACGGCCCGATCGTGGGTATCATTTCGCGTCCCTTTGACTGGAAAGGTCTGGACCATTCCATTCCCGCTCTGGAGCGCATCTTCGATCATTACCCGGATGCCCGTGTCCTGCTGTTCAATTGGAGATCGACCCCGTTCTCCGATCGCTATGAACGAATGCTGGGGTCGCTTCCGAAAGGAAGTTGGCGAACGATCGAGTTCGAACCTGGAGTGGACCAGATGTTCCATTTGTTCGACGTGTTCGTCCATGTGCCGGAGGACCGTTTCGCGGAAGCCTTCGGGCTGGTGTACATCGAAGCATTGCTTGCCGGAGTTCCATCCATTTTCACGTCATCCGGGATCATGCATGACCTCGTTGACCTCCCTCTGAAGGGCGTGCACATGGTCCCGTTCCAAGACCGTGCGGCGATCGAAAATGCCGTCCTTCAGGTGCTCCATTCCCCTCCCACCATGGAGGACCGGGAGAAAATGGCTGAAGCGAACAAACACCTGCTCCGTCCGATACTGGATGTCCGCTCCCGATCGGAGCGACTGTACGCCTTATATGACGAGGTCTGAGATCATGAAGCTGAACAAGGAACGCATCCTCATCGTGAGTCCCGAGCGATGGCATGGGCTCCAGCTCAGCAAACATCATGTTGCGCAGGCACTGGCCGCAAGAGGCTGTCAGGTGATCTGGCTGGACCCGCCGGAAAAGGGCATCCGAGGCGTCCGTATCGAACCAGCAGGGGATGTGCAGATCGTGCGATACAGGCACTGGCTGCGGGGATTGAAGCGGCTCCCATCAGGCATCGGCAGGAAGTACTACGAGGACCTCGTGGCGAGCATCGAACGGCTTGTCGGTGGGCCGATCGAGGTGGTTTGGAGCTTCGATGTAAGCAGGTTCGGCGACTTCCCGGCTCCGCATGCGTTCCACCTCCTGCATCTGGTGGACCTGGATATCCTGCACGAAGGTGATCGGACGATACGCGATGCCGACCTGGTCCTCACGACCACCCACGCCATAGAAGATCACGTGCTGCGCGTGGCCCCGGAACAGCGGGTGGTTCGGATCGGCCATGCCCTGGACAAGCGATGGTTGGGTTCACCCCCGGGAGCCTGGTCGCCCAATGCCCCCCTTGAGATCGCGTACGCCGGCCAGTTGAGAACGGACTATATCGATTGGGAGACGCTGCTGCGGATCGTTCGTGCCGGGGCCGATCTCCGTTTCTCGTTCTATGGTCCCTTCGACCCGAGCTACGAACAAGCCTCCTTCCAAGAGATTCTGATGGCCCCGAACACGGAGTTCCATGGCCTTGTCGACAAATCGCGTTTGATCCCCGCCTTGCGCAGGGCCGATGTGCTGCTCCTGTGCTACAGGGCTGCCCGGTTGCCCGATCAGTTGGCGAACCCGCACAAGATGCTCGAATATCTTTCCACGGGAGTGCCCATCGTAGCATCCCACACCAAGGACTATGTGTCGCATCAGCACTTGTTGCACATGGCCGGACCGGAAGAGGATCTCGCCACGGTCTTCGCGCATGCCGTGGGAACGCTTGACAGTTCCCAGCGATTCGAGCGTCGGCACGAGCGCTTTGCCTTTGCACAGGAGCATGCGATCGACCGCGTCTTGGACAGGGTTCGTGACCTGCTCAACGAACCGGTGACGGTTACCCGGAACAAATGAGCGGTCAGCTGGTCAGCGTGGTCATGCCTGCATTCAATGCGGCGCCCTATATCCGCGAAGCGGTCGCTTCGGTGCTCGCACAATCGCACACGGAATGGGAGTTGTGGATCGTTGACGACGGGAGCACGGATGCCACGCTCTCGATAGCGCGATCGTTCAGCGACCCCAGGATCCATGTACTGACCCAAGCGAACCACGGTATCGGGCATGCGCGGAACCGCGCCCTGGAGCGTGTTTCCGGGGATTTTCTGTGCCTGCTCGATTCGGACGATGTGCTGCCCAGCAACAGTATCCGCTCACGCTTGAACGCGCTGCTGAACGACGAGCATGCCATGTTCTGCGACGGCGTGGTCAAGGTTTTCGGTCGTCAGTTGGAGGTGCAGCTCCGTGAATATGTCCCTACGTTCACCGGCGATCCCTTCATCCATCTGGCCGCTCTGGATCCCATCTGCTTCTTCGGACCCAGCTGGATGATCCGTTGGAGACCTAACCGAAAAGCGCGGTTCAACGAGGAGGTGACCCATGTGGAGGACCTGCTCTTCTATTTGACACTGGCCAAGGGCAACCGGTACATCCACACCAAGGATACCGTACTCCATTACCGGGTTACAGGACACTCGAGCATGAGCAAATTGGAAGGCCTCGAAAGCTCTTATCACTACGTACATGCATGGCTCGCCAGTAACCACGCTGACCTCGGCGATGCGTTCCTGTCCAGGACCAAGCGTCGCATCCGGAGGATCATGGCCAAGAGCTATCTAAAAGAAGGCCGGGGCTTACCCGCGCTGCGGGCCCTCTTCCGCTGACGGAACGGGGCCGTGCGCGTCCTCTGCTGCCGTCAATAATCCTTTCAGGGCCTTAAAAGTGTGCTCCATGCTCCTGTATTTCCGAGCTAATTCCTGGGTGCGCATGACCTGATCGGGTTCCGCAAGGGTGCGAAGGACCTTCTCCATGGCAACCTTCAAGTCGTTCCCCTCCGGATCGAACACAGCCCCACCGTAAGGCTCCTTTTCGATGATCCCCGAATCATCGCCCACCCCGCGGGTGAGCAGAACGGGAAGCCCTGACGACCAATACTCGGCGATCTTCATGGGACTGATCCCCATGCTGCTCGGGGTCCCACGATACAATCCGAAAGCCAGGTCGCAGGCACCCAGGCGTGCCGGGATCGCATCATGAGGCACCCGCTCGACCCGGACCAAGGAGGTCGGGAACCCCACCCTGCTCAGACCTTCCTTGACCACGTTCTCCGATTCGCCCGTCATCACAAGCAGTCGAAAACGTTCACCCACGACCTGTCTGGCCGTCTCGAACGCCTCAAATGCTCGTTCCCTGTGGTAGAGCCCTCCGAACTTGCCCATATACACAGCGACCAGCTTCTGATCGTAGCCGAGCTCCTTGCGGGTCTCGCTGCGTGCAACGCGGGCGTGGAAGAACCGCTCATCCGGCACCGGACAAGGGGCCACGCTCAGTTTGACGGCTTTCACACCTGCGGCCTGGAGATGATCCGCATAGCGTTGCGTCACGGTGATCAAGCGTAGCGCATCACGCATCTGCCTGTTCATGGACCAGCGCAGGGACCGGTACAGCAGACCGGTCCGGGACCACTCTCCGCAATCCACCATGTACTCCGCATGAGGTTCGAAAAGGTCCACGCCAAAGGGTATCCGCGACCAGCGGGACACGAACCAGGCGAAGCCTCCGGCAATGGCTCCGCGCCCCAATATCACCAACGGGCGTTCCCTTCGCGCATCACGGGCCATACCCAGACATGAACGGAACAGTGTAAGAGCACGAGCAAGGGGCTTCCAAGGCGAACCAACGCTTCGCATAGGCCTCAGCTCAACACCATGCACCTCAGCAAGACGCCCGATGGGCCCTTTCCCGGGATCGAGCACATACAGGCAGACCCGATCCACCGCATCGCGTGCCAGAAGCATTTCCAAGGCAGGTACCACCAGTGCATGGAACAGGGGTTCACCCGTTCCCCAGTGGCTGATGAAATACAAGGTCCTTCGGCTCATGGCATCGCACAACGCAGAACGGGATCGCCCATGTTCCCGATCATCCGGTAACTACCGCGCTCTGCTGCACGGTCAATGGGTCCCCATCGATGAATCGCTCGAACCGGAACTTCCCACCGCGTTGCATGACCTGCTTGCGCTGCTGAAGCAGATATCGCATGATGTACAGTCCTGCGACCATGAACGGGATCAACGGGATCTTGAATCGTACCAGGGCACCAAAATTGGGCGTGGTGATACCTGTGATGAACGCATAGGTGAGCACGAAGGCCATGCACAACAGGACCAGGGGGTTCTTGAAGATCAAGCTGGGGAAGAGTACGATGCGGCTTTTCCAGAGCACGCTGAACGCCAGCAGCAGGAGGAACAGATTCTCCAAACCGGCCAAGTACATCACCACGCTGTTGCATTCCCAGAGATAGGGTCTGAACAGGGCGGCATTGGTGGCAACGGGGTATTTGGACAGGACATTGAGCCAGGTCCCGTCCAATTCCCCAATGTCGAACTTGTTCGCTCCATACTCCTCCGCCCGGCTCATATCGTTCTGTGTGGTAATGATCGTAGCCATCGCCCGGTCCAGGGAGAACTTGTCCAGGCGGTCGCCCATCTGGATAAGCACAAAAAAGCTGAGGAACACCAAGCCCACGAAGACGGCGGGAACGAACAGGTATTTAATCAGTGCGTTTCGGATGGATGCCAGGCGGTTATAGGAGAGCCAGAGCAGCGTGACAGGGAAGATGGCCATGAATATGTATGGCTTGATCGTAATGACCAGGAAGAGCCCCAGGAAGATCTGCCAGCCGCTCCGGAACTTGTTCGCTTTGCGGAAAAAATACTGGTCCACACCATGGAAGTACCAGCAAACACCGGCGAACGTGAAAGTGTCCTTGAGGATGGCGGAACCCCAGAAAATACACGAAGGCATGAACAGTACAGCGATCGCGAAGGGACCCATGAGCTTGGGATAATAGCGGACGAACGTTTGATAGCATCGCCACACGCCTACATACGAGGCGCTGGCGACCAGGACCGTGGTCAGCAGGAAGCTGTTGAAGGTCAGGAGGGTGATCGGACTGATCAATCGCACCACCATGAACGTTCGATCGTCGTAGTACACAAAATCGAAGGGCTTGCCGGTCTCTTTGGTGAAGTACTGGATGTTCTCCAAGGTGTTATCCCCGAACAGGACCTTGATGTAGGCAAGTGGGTCCGCTATAGCCAGGTTGCCCATGGCGACCGAGGAAAAGAAATAGCTCATGGTATCCCCACCCCGGTAGTAGTACGCGTAGATAATGGCGAAGAACACGGCGCCGATCACCTTGGCGAAAAGCCCCCAGAGCAGGTACTTGTATT
>JAGQVN010000165.1 GCA_020437905.1 Flavobacteriales bacterium | reverse complement strand
CTCGCCTTCGGTCGCCATTGCCTGGTCCCCGGATCTGTCCGGGCGCTGTTCATTCCTGGTCGGCGCAGCGTCCTCTGCAGAGGCATTGGCTTTGGTGGCTGCAGCAACAGTGGCCGGCGCAGCAGCTTGCTCATCCAGGATCTTGTACACCAGATCCTGCTTGCGGAGCGAATCCACCTTCTTGATCTTCAGTTTCTTGGCGATCTCCTTGAGATCGGCAAGTTTCATATCGCTCAGGGACGCGATGTCGTACATGGAAAAGGGTGTTGTTCGGGATCGGGCGTGGTCAACGCCATGGGAGGACCTTGACGGGTCCTGGTATCATGTGTGAACGGTGTTCGTGTGGATGCCGGATCACATGCACCGGCCTCGTGTACGCACCGCAATAATAAGGCCTGGATCCTTATCGGCAAATGCGCCCTGGCTTTTTATCGGCCCTACTTTTGCCGTCGGATGATCCAACGCAGGCAATCGCTCTATCTGCTCGCTGCCGCCTTGCTGGCCGCCGCCGCTATTTTCCGTCCGATCGCCACCTACCGATTGGATGAGGGCCGGTCAGTTGTCTTTCTTTCCACGGGGTTGGAGGATCAGGCGGGGTCGAGCATCACGGAGGCTGAACCGCGTGTGCCTTTCGCTGCGCTCTTCGGTTTGCTCTCGGCCGGCCTGGTCGTGAGCATTTTTCTATTCAAGGACCGGCCCCGACAGATGCGGGTCGTTCGGGGCCTGTTCCTGCTGGGCTTCGGGGTACTGGCCTTCCTGGTCATCACCGATCGGTCCATCCAGGTGTATCTGACACAGGGCCAACGGATCGATGTGAGCTACGGCGCACCAGGCCCGATGCTCATTGCAATGCTGCTGCTGCTCTTCCTTGCGGAGCGGGCCATACGCGCTGACGACGAACTGGTCCGTTCAGCGGATCGCCTGCGTTAGGAGGCCCTGGGACCGAGCTCGATCACTTCCAATCCCATTGGACGGCCATTCTCAATGCTGAAGCGCAGTGCGGTGCGCACATGCTGGAACCCATGCCGACCGGCCGCGCCCGGGTTCATATGCAACACTCCGCTCGCCGCATCGTGCTTCACCAAGCAGATGTGCGAATGACCGCACACGAAGAGATCGGGCGGATCACTGCTCAAGATGCCGGATACACGCTGCTCGTATCGACCCGGTCTTCCCCCGATGTGGGTCATCCAGACATCCACACCTTCCATGGTCCAGCGTTGGTCCTCTGGAAATTCTTGACGCAGCGCCCCGCCATCGATGTTCCCGCGGACCGCCCGCACAGGCGCGATACGTTCGAGCGCGGTGATGACCGCTCGGTCACCGATATCTCCCGCATGCCAGATCTCGTCCACCTCCGCGAAGTGTTCCAGGATGCGGGGGTCCAACCAACCATGAGTGTCGCTCAGCAGACCGATCCGGGGCATGGGGCGAAGTTGGTGAATGAGGGCTTGTTCCATGGCATGTGCGATCCCGGGCATGGTCCCGACTACAAGTACTTTTGCGCCCCCCATGCCCCGCTATTTCCTGGAGATCTCCTTCAATGGGACCGCCTACCGCGGATGGCAGGTACAACCTGACAGGCCCACGGTACAAGCTGAGCTGGAGCGCGCCCTGCGGATGAAATTGAGGGACCCCCGGCTGGGCGTGGTCGGGTGCGGGCGCACGGATACAGGGGTCCACGCCACCCAGTTCTTTGTGCATTTCGACCAAGGCTCCGCGATCATGCCCGAGCCTCTGGCACATGGCCTCAACAGTTTTCTGCCGGATGATATTGCAGTGCTTCGTTGCATCCCGGTCCCTCCGGATGCACACGCGCGTTTCAGCGCCACGGAGCGCCGGTATCTGTATCGCATACATCGGCATAAGGACCCCTTTCTGACCGATCGATCGCACCTGCTTCGGCCGGCTCTGGACATCAATGCCATGAACAGTGCGGTCTCATGCCTTGTTGGTGTGCAGGACTTTTCCAGTTTCTGCAAAGCGGGTACCGATGCGAAGACGATGATATGCGATGTGCGAGAGGCGATCTGGAGATCCATTGACAACGGCTACGAGTTCAGGATCAGCGCCGATCGCTTCTTACGGAACATGGTGCGCGCCATCGTAGGTACGTGTATCCGGATCGGAAAGGGCCAATGGCCGGTGGAGCGCATGCAGGCGATCCTCGCGGCCAGGGACCGGGCACTGGCCGGTAAGTCAGCCGCTGCGCGTGGCTTGTACCTGATCGGTGTGGACTATCCGTTCGTTCCAGCAGAAGTTCACGATCCATGAGCGCGAACGGAAAAGCATTCGATCGGGCCCTGTTCGCGCGGGTCATGGGTTCGGTCCGACCCTACCGGAGGGTGTTCTGGACCACCTTCGCGCTAACCATATTTCTTTCCTTCACGGCGGTGGTCCGACCCATCCTGATGGGGTGGATGATCGATGATCACGCGCTCAAGGGAGATGCCACGGGATTGCTCTACCTGACCCTTGCCGTGATCGGTTTGCTGGTGTTGGAGACCGTTCTGCAGTTCCATCAAGGGTATTGGACCAGCTGGCTGGGGCAAACTGTCACGCTGGACCTGCGGAAGCGCTTGTTCGCGCACGTGGTGAAGCTGCGCATGCGCTTCTTTGACCGCACACCCATCGGCACGCTGGTCACCCGGGTGATCAGCGACCTGGAGACCATCGAGGATATCTTCAGTCAGGGTCTGCTTTCCATCCTGGGCGACATTCTCAAGTTGGTGGTCGTGGTGGTGGTGATGTTCGTGGTGAATTGGAAGTTGGCGCTCCTGAGCATGGCGCCGATCCCGATCCTGCTATGGGCTACCAATATTTTCAAGAACAGCATCCAACGGAGTTTCCAGGATGTGCGCACGCAGGTGGCTCGATTGAACGCATTTGTGCAGGAGCATATCCAGGGCATGACCATCGTGCGATCGTTCGCCCGGGGAGAACAGGAATTCCGCCGCTTCGAGCGCATCAATCGCGAGCACAGAAAAGCTCATATCCGTTCGGTGCTGGCCTACTCGATCTTCTTTCCGGTCGTCGAGATCCTCAGTGCGATCTCCCTTGCCTTCCTGGTCTGGTGGGGTGTGCAGGATGTGCTGAGCGGGATCGCATCGTTCGGGGATATCGTGGCCTACATCCTTTTCATCCACATGTTGTTCAGGCCCATCCGCCAGTTGGCCGACCGCTTCAATGTGCTCCAGATGGGCATGGTCGGAAGTGAGCGGGTTTTCAAGCTGTTGGATACCAAGGAGGTGATCGAGGACAGAGGCGATCGCACCATGGGTATTCTGCAGGGGAGTATCCGTCTGGAGGGGTTGTGGTTCGCCTATGGCGGGGAGGAATGGGTGCTGAAGGACATCGACCTGGATGTGCGTGCCGGGGAGATGGTCGCATTGGTAGGAGCCACCGGCTCCGGGAAGACCTCGATCATCAACGTCCTGAGCCGGGCCTACGAGTTCCAACGGGGCAAGGTCACCCTCGATGGCATTGACATTCGCTCCTATCGCTCAGAGGATGTGAGGCGCAGTGTTTCGGTCGTGTTACAGGACGTTTTTCTGTTCAGTGACACCGTTCACAACAACATCACACTGAACGATCCGGCCATCAGCAGGTCCCGCGTCGAAGCGGCAGCACGGAGCATCGGAGCACACGATTTCATCATGAAGCTGCCTGACGGGTACGATACGGAAGTGCGCGAACGAGGGGGCATCCTCTCCGTAGGTCAGCGGCAGTTGCTTGCGTTCATCAGGGCCATGGTCCATCGGCCCAGGATCCTGGTGCTCGACGAAGCCACCTCATCCGTGGATAGTACCTCGGAACAATTGATCACCGAGGCCACGGCCAAAATGACCAAGGGCAGGACCAGCATTGTGATCGCACATCGATTGAGCACGGTGCAGAACGCCGATCGCATCGTGGTACTTGACAAGGGTCGGATCCTCGAACAGGGGGACCACCAGACCCTGCTGGCCAGGAACGGTGCGTACAAGCGCCTCTACGACCTGCAGTTCCGCTGACCGGATCAATACCGGAGCAGGAGCCCGATACCCTTGTAGTCAGCCAGTAATCCGTTCGGAACGATCCGGACATGGCCTCCGTGGTGCAATTGCGTTTCGATGATCTCGTCGATCACATCGTCCATGACCCCGGGTTCCTGGGGATCATTGACCACGACCAAACGATCGCCTTCGCGCTTGGCCGCGATGCGCAGGTCACGTTCAACGAACAGCATGTGACCGCGGCCTTCACGGGTGCGCATCCAGATGTCGCCCAAGGTCGTTACCTGCAGGTCCATTGGTGCGCTTCTCAGTGAGGCGATATCCTTCAAATGCTCGGCCTTGTGCGCCTCATACGCGACAGGCCACGCCGCGGCGATCAGTTCGTGGATCGGGGTGCGATCGTGATTGCCATCCACATGCCCGATATACCGGGCTCCCTGGCGGGAAGCTCCGAGCAAGCCGGGATAGTGCTCTGGCGTGCAGGCCACAACGATCCTGGCATCCTTTCCAAGTGCTTCCTGGACCGCCCCATCGACCTCCCCATACCATTGTCTGACCTGCTCCTCCTGGCCACGTGCGGTGTTCACCTGGGCATGATCCGTGGTGTAGTGTCCGTTCTCGCGGGGAAACCCGTCGCGTACTTCACCCTGGGGCCGGTCGTCCACTGCATGGAACAATTTGGCCGACTTCGAGCCCAGGACCAATACGTGATACTCCGCGGAGCCCAGCCTCGCGCGGATCACATCACGGGTCGCGAAGGTGCCATCGACCACAGTACGGGCTGCTATCGGGAACGGAAGTCTGATCGCTTCCGACCGATCATTGGAAACGAAGATCGCCAGACCATCTCCATTGTGTTGATGGTCCCATGAGTCTCGGATCCGATGCAGTTCATCGAGCAGTGGCGCTACTGCGCGTGCCTCGTGCTCGTTGAGCAATCGGGCCTCTGCTTCCTTGCACAGGTCCTTCAGCAGGATCGGGTCCTGTTTGGCATCAGGCATTGTCCTGTGCGTAGGCATCAAAATGGAGAGGCAGGGTCCTTGGACCGGGTCCAGCAGGCGGGAGATCAACGGGTCGTCGTGCAGCGTCTTCGTCGTCATGGTCGCTTCGGGAATATCGGTCAAGGTAAAAGCCACAGGAGGCCGGTGGACTGACGATCATCAGTTCACCGATGGCCGCCTCATCGTGCAAATTTCCCGGTCCATCAGTATCGGATCGATGCAGATCGAACCAGCGTCGGAACTTGCCCAAGGACGGGCAACGTATCCCGGTCATACTCCGTCAGTTCAGTGTATCCATTCACGATGTCTGCCCTGCAATGAGATCTTCCTACCGGATCGCACAGCTGTTTTCTTTCGTCATACTGGGGTTCCAGGGTGCCGATGTGGCCGCACGTGCCGCACATGTTCACGATCACGGACCAAGGCCCATTGAGTACGTGGAGAACCGTGGGCAGTGGCCTGCACGTGTCTTGTTCAAGGCAGGCGCCAGTGGGGCCACGGTCTTCGTGGAGGAGGAAATGCTCACTTGGGTCAAGATCGAGGAAGAGGCGTATGATCGTGTCCATGACCTTGCGGGCCGGCCTCACAACGGAGCGGGGCTAAGCTATCGGGGTCATGCCTGGCGGATGCATTTTTCCGGAGCCTCAGGGAACGCACCCGTTCGAGCAGAGGGAAGATCGGAGCACTACTACAACTTCTTCCTGGGTGATGACCCGGATAGCTGGGCAGGCAATGTGGCTGGTTTCGAAGAACTCGTCTATGAGGACCTTTGGCCTGGTGTGGACCTCCGCCTTCACGGAACGGAGGGTTCATTCAAGTATGACGTGCTTCTCGATCCACATGCCGACCTATCCCTGGTGGATTTCCGGTTCGAGGGCCTGGATCGGATCGAACTCGACGCGGATGGTGATCTGCGATTCTTCACAAGCGTTGGTGAGCTTATTGAAAGCAGGCCCATGGCTTGGTACGGGGACGGCCAGCAGGAGCGGGTGAACTGTGAATTCCGGCTCAGCGAGGACCATGTCGGGTTCATATTGGATGCGAACGTGGACCGGTCTAGGCCCATCGTCATCGATCCGTTGCTGATCGCGAGCACCTTGTCAGGGGCCACGGGAGCCAGCAACTACGGACATTGTGCCACCTTCGACAACGCGGGCAACATCTACACCGGGGCGCGCAACTTCGGAACGGGCTACCCGGTTACCGTGGGTGCTTTCCAGACCACGAATGGAGGTGGCGGTACGGATATCTCCCTGAGCAAGTACGACCCGGATGGAAGCACGTTGCTTTGGGCATCCTATTTGGGAGGTTCCAGTGCGGAGAACCCGCACAGTTTGATCGTCACGAACAACGGACAGTTATGCGTGCTCGGGTCCACAGGGTCCAGCAATTTTCCGACCACGGCAGGCGCCTACGACAACACTTTCAATGGCAGCACGGACATCACCATGACCGTCTTCAATGCAGCCGGGAACGCATTGGTGGGGAGTACTTATCTCGGTGGACCTGATGATGATGGTGTGAACGCCATGTGGGCCAATTATGGAGAGGCTTACAGAGGAGAGATCGTCCTGGACAACGCCGGTGTCATGCATGTGGCGAGCTTCTCGAGTTCAACGACCTTTCCGACTTCCACAGGCGCTTTTCAGTCCGTTCTGGGCGGCGGACAGGATGGGGTGGTATTCTCCATGGACGTCACTTGCAGCAACTTGCTGTATAGCAGCTTCCTCGGGGGTTCTGATGATGACAATGCCATGGGTATCCGCATCGAGCCGAACGGTGAGATCCTGGTGACAGGGGCGACAGAAAGCGCGAACTTCCCCATGGTCGGTGGAGGATTGAACCCCGTTTTCCTTGGGGGTGCTCGGGACGGATATGTCCTCCGCTTGACGAGTGATGCCAGTGCCTTGGTGAATGGAACGTTCTACGGAACAACCGATGAGGATAGGCCTTATTTCCTGGATACGGACAACCAAGGGGACGTTTGGATCTACGGTCAGACCGAAGGGAATCTGCCCATTGCTCCAGCCGGCACCTATGGCACAGCGGGAGGGGATATATTCATTGCGAAGCTGGATCCCACGTTCTCCACCTT
Organism: Flavobacteriales bacterium; assembly: GCA_020437905.1. Lineage (GTDB taxonomy): Bacteria > Bacteroidota > Bacteroidia > Flavobacteriales_F > PHOS-HE28 > PHOS-HE28. The sequence goes on along the minus strand of JAGQVN010000165.1, from coordinate 21,619 downwards.
GCTGGTACAAAGCACGATCGGTTCGGGAGGTTTCTCGAGCTCGACAGCGCCTGTCGCATTCCTGATAGACGTTTGCGACCACATCTATATCTCGGGCTACGACTCGGGCTCCTCCCTGCCGCTCACCTCGAATTCCCTTTATCCGAACGGATCCTTTTATCTGGCGGCATTTGATGTGGATATGGGCGGTCTGCTGTTCGGGACCTATTACGGTGGGAGCCACGTTGATGGTGGAACGAGCAGGTTCGACAAGAACGGCATCATCTATCAGGGGGTTTGCAGTGGTACAGGCAGTTTGCAGACGACCCCTTGGGCATGGTCGACCAACCAGACGATCGGATGGGATATCGGTGTGTTCAAGATCGACTTCCAGGTGGCGGGTGTGAACGCTGCCGGGGCCGGAACACTGAACCAGGGCTGTGCTCCCATTCAGATCGATTTCCTGAACACGAGCTCCGGGAACCAGTGGATCTGGGACTTTGGTGATGGGTCCGCCCCGGATTCCACGTTTCAGCCGTCACATACGTATTCCACGCCGGGTACGTTCACGGTCACCCTTGTCGCCTTCGATTCGTTGAGCTGCAACCTGGCCGATACGATCACGTTCCCGATAACCATCGGTCAAGCCCAACCCTTGACGGCCGCATTCACGCTGCAACCCAACAGCGATTGCGCCGTGTTCGAGGTCTCGACCACCAACTCAAGCACGGGCGCACCGCTGGCGTTCGATTGGGATATGGGGGATGGGACCGTCTACGCGGATACCAATGTCGTTCACCAGTATGTTTCACCCGGAACGTACGATGTTCAGCTCATCGCCTACGATCCCACCGGTTGTTCCCAACCGGATACGGTCTCACAATCCGTGACCATACTGCCACCGGACAGTGTGGAGGCCTCCTTCAGCATCGACCAGGTACCGGATTGCGATGAGGCGATCGTTTCCTCCGTGAACACTTCATCCGGCATCGCGCCTTCCTTTGCGTGGAACATGGGGGATGGGACCCTGTTGACCGGTCTGGATGTGACCCATGTCTACCCGGGACCGGGACAATTCCTGGTCACATTGATCGCCACGGACAGCAGTACCTGCAACATCGCCGACACACTGGCCATACCAGTGGTCGTTGAACCCGTTGAACCCGTGGTCGCTGACTTCAATGTTGACCAGGTCTTCGATTGTGCGAGCCTGATCGTAAGCACCCAGAACCTCAGTTCCGGATCGGCGATGGCATTCCAATGGGACATGGGCGATGGGACCGTCCTTGTGGATACGAACGTCACACATACCTACCTCACACCCGGGAACTATACGATCTCCCTCATCGTGAGCGATGTGCTGGGCTGTTCACCGAACGACACGATGACCGCATCGATCTCGCTGGATCCGCTGGAGCCTGTGCTTGCTGACATGCAGGTGGAGCAGGTGGGCACCTGCACCCAGCTGTTGGTGGAGGGGCTGAACCTGAGCACGGGTGACAGTGTGAGCTATATCTGGGATATGGGCGATGGTACGCAGTACGCGGATACCAATGTCACGCATGTCTATGGACAGCCCGGCAGCTACACCATCACGCTGCAGGTCATCGACTTGGCCTGTGCCCAAAGCGATCAACTGAGCCTGGTCGTGGAATTGATCAACGATCTGCCGACCCCACTGGTCAGCGATGCGGTCGTTTGTCAGGGCGAGAGCATTGTGCTGGATGCCACGAGCGACGTGGATGGTTATTTGTGGAGCACGGGTGAGTCCACTCCCTTCATCGAAGTGTCAGCAGGCGGTGTGTATGTGGTCGAGGTGTTCACGGCGGACTGCTTTGGCAGTGATACGGTGGAGGTGATCGCCGGGCAGGAGCTCGATCTGGCATATTCCGTGGATGCCTGTCCCGAATGGACGGTTCCCCTCACCATTCCGCTGAACGGTTCAAGCTACCAGTGGGCCACAGGCGGCGACCAACAGACCGAATTGGTGACCGGTCCTGGTGATTATGGGTTCATCGTCTGGGACAACATCGGTTGTCCCCATGAGGACACGATCACCGTGGTTCCCTTGGACGAGGATGCACGGATCTTCGCGCCGAACGCATTCACACCTGATGGTGACGGGGTGAACGATGTGTTCCGCATCAGTGGATACGGCGAGCAGGAAATGGAATTGCAGATCTTCAACCGATGGGGTGAATTGATCTACGCCGGTGACAGCACACAGGATCCGTGGGATGGGACCCTGAACGGGGAGCCTGTGAAGCAGGACGTGTATGTGTACCGCATGGAATACAATGCTTTTTGTGAGCCGAACGAGGTCACCACGGTGTTCGGCCATGTATCGGTGCTGCGCTGATCAGTCCAGCTTGTGTTCCAGGTGCCGCGCGGTATGACCGCGGCTTTGTGAAACGAGTTCCTCAGGGGTCCCAGAGCATACGATCCGCCCACCCTCATCACCTCCCTCGGGTCCCAGGTCAATGATGTGGTCCGCGCACTTGATCACATCCGGATCATGTTCGATCACCAGCACGGAATGGCCCTTTTCGATGAGCAGTTGGAAGGCGTGCAGCAACTTGGATACATCATGGAAGTGCAGACCGGTCGTCGGCTCGTCGAAGATGAATAGGGTGGGGCGCTCCTCGTTCCCCTTGACCAGAAAACTGGCCAGTTTGATGCGCTGTGCCTCACCCCCTGAAAGTGTGCTGTTGCTTTGACCGAGGGTGATATACCCGAGCCCCGTGGCTTGCAACGGAAGCAGCTTCTCGACCACCCGCTGAGCGGCGGCACCCATGACCTCATGGCTGAAGAAGCCGATCGCGTCGTCGACGGTGAGCCCGAGCACCTGCGAGATGTCCTTGCCTCCCACGGTCACATCCAGGATCTCGTCCTTGTAGCGTCGACCTCGGCACTCCTCGCACCGGAGGGAGATATCCGCCATGAATTGCATTTCGATGCGTACTTCGCCCTCCCCCTGGCATGTGCTGCAACGACCTCCGTCCACGTTGAAGGAAAAATAGGAAGGCTTGTAACCGCGGGCCTTCGCCATTTCCTGTTCGCTGAACAACTGGCGTATCTCGTCGAAAGCTTTGATGTAGGTGACCGGATTGCTCCTTGAGGAGCGCCCGATGGGGTTCTGGTCGACCAGTTCCACCTTTTCCACACGGTCCAGGTCGCCCTCCAGCGCTGCGTGTTCGCCGGGTCGTTCGCCATGGCCTTCGAGGTGCCTCCGCAGGGCCGGAAAGAGGATCCGTTTCACCAGCGTGGTCTTCCCCGATCCGCTCACCCCGGTCACTGCGGTCAGCATGTTCAGCGGGAATTCCACATCGATGCCCTTCAGGTTGTGTTCACGGGCACCGCGCACCACGATGCGATGTCCGACCTTGCGGCGTTTTCCGGGAACCTTGATCCGTGACCTTCCTGTAAGGTACCTGGCGGTCAGGCTGTCACTGTCCATCAGCTGCGCGTGGGACCCCGTGAAGACGACCTCGCCACCGAGCGAACCCGCCTCCGGTCCCATGTCGATGATATGGTCCGCAGCCCGCATGATCTCCTCATCGTGCTCCACGACAATGACGGTGTTGCCCAGGTCCCTGAGCTGGTGCAGCACACCGATCAACCGGTGCGTATCGCGGGGGTGTAATCCAATGCTCGGTTCATCCAGGATGTACATGCTCCCCACCAAACTGCTGCCCAGCGAGGTGGCCAGATCGATGCGTTGGGTCTCGCCGCCGCTCAGGGTGTTGCTCTGGCGATCGAGGGTCAGATAACCGACACCCACGTTCACCAGGTACCCGAGCCGATTGCGCAGCTCGATCAGCAAGCGCTCCGCCACGCGCAGATCATCGGGACCCAGGTCCAACTCCTGTGACCAGGAGTGGAGCTCATCGACGGGGATGCACACCAGTTCCGGCAGGGAGCGGCCGGCGACCTTCACATGGTGGGCCTCGGGACGCAGACGGCTGCCCTTGCAATCCGGGCATCGGGTCTTGCCCCTGTAGCGGCTGGCCAACACCCGGTATTGGATCTTGTAGCTCTTTTCCTCCAGATAACGGAAGAAGCGGTCGATCCCTTTGATCCCCTTTGCGCCATGCCAGAGCAGGTCCCGCTGCTCCTGGTCCAGCTCACGGTACGGTCTGTGTACAGGGAAGTCCAGTTCCGAGGTCGCCGCGATGAAATCCCGCTTCCATTGGGAGAGCTTCTCCCCTCGCCAGGGTGCCACGCACTCCTCATAGACGCTCAACGACTTGTCGGGGATCACCAGGTCCGGATCGATGCCGATGACACTGCCGTACCCTTCGCATCTCGGGCAAGCGCCGATGGGATCATTGAAGCTGAACAGGTTCGGGGTCGGCTCAACGAACTCCAGCCCGTCCAATTCGAAGCGGTCATTGAAGATCAAGCGAACAGGTGCACCGGAACCATCCGTTCCGAGCAGCTCGCACTGTCCCGAGCCCTCGAAGAACGCGGTCTCAGCGGAATCGGCGATCCGGCTCAGGTTCTCCTCGTCCGAGGGGTCGATCCGGAACCGGTCCAGGACCAGATGCCAGGGATCGTGCTTCAGCGCCCCACTTTTCAGCAGGTCCTCGATGCGATGGACCTCGGCCCCGTCGTGCACTCGGGCATATCCCTGTTGAAGCAGCAGGTCCATTTGTTTCATCAGGTCGCGCCCTTCGGGCAACTGGATCGGGCAGAGCAGCAGCACATGGCTGTCGATCGGGAATTTCGTGGCGGCGCGGACCACGTCATCGACCGTGTGACGCTGCACTTCCTGGCCACTGATCGGCGAATAGGTCCTGCCTATCCGCGCGAAGAGCAACTTGAGATGATCGTAGATCTCGGTGCTAGTGCCCACTGTGCTGCGCGGATTTCGGCTCATCACCTTCTGTTCGATGGCAATGGCCGGACTGATGCCGGAAATGCGGTCGACATCGGGCTTTTCGAGGCGACCCATGAACTGCCTGGCGTAGCTGCTCAGGCTTTCCACATACCGCCGTTGTCCTTCGGCATAGAGGGTATCGAAGGCCAGACTGCTCTTTCCGCTCCCGCTGGCACCGGTGACCACCACCATCTTCCCCCGCGGGATATCCACGGAGATGTTCTTCAGGTTGTGCACACGGGCCCCCTCCACACGGATCGGGGCAACTGAAGCGGCACTTCGCCTATCTTTCCTCAAGGTCGGCATGAGAACCTGCTGGGAACGACCAACGGGGCGGCGAATTTAGGGAACGGTCATGCGGCCCCCTGGCAATGGCCCTATCTTTGACATGAAGCTTGATAATTCGTTCCACACAATAACAGGACACAAGCAACGTTTTCACCTCAGGCCGCGTCCATATCGCATAACCGGCATGGACCAAGCCAACTAAAACTCGTAAGCATAGCATAGACCATTACCCCAACGAACGATCCGAACCACACGGACCAAAAACGGGAAGGTCATGCTATCCAAGTCGCTCAACGACACCGAGCTTGTCAAGCTGTACGTAGAAGGCAATGAACAGGCCTTCGCCACCCTGCTTACGCGTCACAAGCGTAAGGTCTGGAGCCATATCTATTTGATGGTGAAGGACAGGGAGATCACCGAGGACCTGTTCCAGGAGACCTTCATCAAGGTGGTACGCACCCTGAAGGAAGGCAAGTACAATGAGGAGGGAAAATTCCTTCCATGGGTGATGCGCATTGCGCACAACCTGGTCATCGATCATTTCCGCAGGAAGAAGAAAATGCCCCTGGTGCGAAGCAATGAGCAGCACGATGTGTTCGCGACCGTTGCACAGCCGGGAAAGAACATTGAACAACGGATGGTGGATCTGCAGATCGATGCGGATGTGCGCAAGTTGATCGAACACCTGCCTGAAGAGCAGCGCGAGGTAGTGGTCATGCGTACGTACCTGGGAATGAGCTTCAAGGAAATAGCGGAAAGCACGGATGTCAGCATCAATACCGCGCTTGGGCGGATGCGCTATGCCCTGATCAACATGCGCAAGCTGATCGCCAAGCATGAGATGCACTTGGAACGGGCATAGCCCTTCCAGTTGCATGTCCAGGAGCGCCGGCCCGTAAGCCGGCGTTCGTGTTTTGGGATATTTGGTTCGCCATGCAATAAGCCGTTCAAGCATACCGTTATAGCGCCATCGAGAAACACTAAATCCGCCCGAATGGCCGACTCTACCCTGCGAAAGCGCCCTGGTCACAACATGGACCGCCGCGAACCTCTCCACCTTCAACCCGGACCTCGGTCATCCACCCTCCGGAACATCCTTGATTACAGTCGTGCCCTGCGAGTTGTCGATGCAAGACCGATCGGCAAATTGCCGATCGTGTTGAACTAGGCAGCGGCGCCCTGCTGATCGGTGCCCCCGATCCTTCATGGAGAGTTAGGCATTGCCGCCCGATTGAACATAGAACGGCGGCCGATAACACTGCAGATGGGGCATCTTTCCGGGTCGTGTCCCTTTGCGGGGCAGTGTTCCCTTCCGAAGTAGATGATCTGCAGATGCAGGGTGTTCCAGCGATCCTTGGGGAACAGCCGCTTGGCATCCTGCTCGGTCCGTTCCACGCTCTTTCCGGTGCTCAGGGTCCAACGCCACATCAACCGGTGAATATGGGTGTCCACCGGAAAGGCAGGCTGCCCGAAGGCCTGCGACATCACGACGGATGCCGTTTTGTGGCCCACGCCTGGAAGGGCTTCCAATTCCTCGAAGGTGCTCGGTACCCGGCCACCGTGTTGCTCCGAAATGATCTTTGATAGTCCGGCGATGCCCTTTGACTTCATGGGAGACAAGCCGCAGGGGCGAATGATGTCCTTGATCTCTTCCACCTCCAGTTCCGCCATCTTTTCCGGGGTGTCGGCCTTGGCGAATAGCAATGGTGTAATCTCGTTCACCTTTTTGTCCGTGCACTGGGCCGAGAGCACCACGGCCACGAGCAGCGTATACGGATCGGAGTGGTCCAGGGGAATGGTTGTCCGAGGATAGAGCTCGGCGAGCTTTCGAACCACGAATGCCGCTTTTTCCAGTTTGGTCATGGGGCTCGTCGGTTACCGGTATGTATCACCAAATGAACCGATGAGATGCAGAACCCCGGATGAACGTGTGTGATCGGGCAGGCAGGCCAGGTCCCTCCACATGCACCAGGTTCTGTTGTTCCGGGAAAACCTCCTGGAGCAGGGTATTGCCCACTTCGATGCCCTCCACGGAACCCACCTCAGCGATCTGGAGGTAGCAGTAGAGCGTCTCGCCTTCCAGTTCCTTGCCGACCCAGGACCAGCTCAGCTGCCGATCACCGAGAGAAACGACCAGATGTTCCGAGAAATACCGGTCCAGCAGGCTGTCGGCTTGCGGATGTTCCTGGTCGGATCCGAGCTTCAGTTCGGCCTTGGGCGAGAGCGCATATTCAATGTCGTGGGCGGTCATGCGCCAGGTCACCTCCAGGGTCGATGCCTCGGGGTTGTGACGGAGCGTGAGGATGGAGATGTAGAAGTCGTGGGCCAGGAACGCCAGCGACATCGCGATCAGCAAAGCCTTCATACCGGCAAAGTTCGAGAATTGTGTTCAGCGTTCGGACCTGTGACCCGTGGCCTTCAGCATGTATTTTCGCGGCCATGCGTTACCCTTACCTCCTTGCCGTTGCCGCCATTGGCGCATCCGTCCTTGCGCTGGCCCAGGACTCCCCGCGCTACGGCCGGGACACCTTCCGCCAGTTGGACCAGGAGCTTCCCACGCCCAATACTTACCGGACCGCGAGCGGTGCTCCCGGCCATCAATACTGGCAGCAGAAGGCGGATTATGCGATGGATATCACCCTGGACGATGCCGCGCAAAAGATCACCGGAAAGGCCACCATCACGTACCACAACCTCAGTCCGGACCGCCTGGACTACCTGTGGTTGCAGCTCGACCAGAACGTGCGCAGCAAGGATAGCGATACCCACAAGATCCGGACGGGCAGCCTGGGCGACAGCCTCTCCATTGAAGGCTTGGAACGCATGCTGGATGTCTTCGACGGGGGATTCCGGATCACCGCTGTCACGGATGTCAGTGGCAGGTCCTTGCCCTTTACCATCAACAAGACCATGATGCGCATCGACATGCCGCGCACGCTGCTGCCAGGCAAGTCCTACCAGTTCAAGTTAAGCTGGTGGTATCCGGTGAACGATCGGAACAAGTACGGCGGAAGGAGCGGCTACGAATTCTTCGAGGATGAGGACAACTACCTGTACACCATCGCCCAGTTCTTTCCCCGCATGGCCTTGTATTCGGACTACCAGGGCTGGCAGCACAAGCAGTTCCTGGGGCGGGGCGAGTTCACGTTGACCTTCGGTGACTACACGGTCTCGATCACCGTGCCGGCGGACCATATCGTTGCTTCCACGGGCGAGCTGCAGAACAGTGCGTCGGTACTTACCGCCGCCCAGCGAGAGCGGTTGGCCAAGGCATCACGGGCGGACAAGCCGGTGTTCATCGTGACGCCGGAGGAAGCCCTCGAGAACGAAAAGGAAGGCACGGATGCCACGAAGACATGGGTGTTCAAGGCCAGCAACGTGCGCGATTTCGCCTTCGCCAGCAGCCGCAAGTTCATCTGGGATGCCCAGGACCAGCCGGTAGGGGACAAGCATGTGCTCTGTATGAGCTTCTACCCGAAGGAAGGGAACCCTTTGTGGGAACGGTACAGCACCAAGGTGGTTGCGCACACGATCAAGACCTACAGCAAGTTCACGGTGGACTATCCGTATCCGGTGGCCATCAGTGTGCATACGGACCGGATCGGAATGGAATACCCGATGATCTGCTTCAATGGGGGAAGGCCCGAACCGGACGGCACCTACAGCGAACGGACCAAATACGGCATGATCGGGGTGATCATCCACGAGGTCGGCCACAACTTCTTTCCGATGATCATCAACTCCGATGAGCGGCAGTGGACCTGGATGGACGAGGGCCTGAACACCTTCGTCCAATACCTCACCGAACAGGAATGGGACCGGGATTATCCCAGCCGCCGGGGTCCCCCCAGGAACATCGTGGATTACATGAAAGGTGACAAGAAATACATCGCCCCGATCATGACCAATTCGGAAAGCATCCATCAGTTCGGCAACAACGCCTATGGAAAACCCTGCACCGTGCTGAACATCCTGCGGGAAACGGTCATGGGTCGGGAGCTCTTCGACCATGCCTTCAAGACCTATTGCGAGCGCTGGAAGTTCAAGCATCCGACACCGGCCGACTTCTTCCGGAGCATGGAGGACGCCAGTGCCGTTGACCTCGATTGGTTCTGGCGCGGTTGGTTCTACACCACGGACCATGTGGACCTGGCCGTTCGGAACGTCCAGTACATGCGCAGCTATCCGCCCGATCCCGAGGTGGCGGAGACCATCCGCCGTTCCGACCGAGATTCTGAACCGATGGACATCAGTCGTGAGCGGAACAAGCAGGACATTTCCGAAGTGGTCGTGGAGCGTGACCCGGAGACACGCGACTTCTACAACAGCTACGACCCATTGGCCACGACCCGGCGCATGCAGGAACGCTATCAGCGTATGACAGCGGAACTCACCGATGAACAGCGCGCCATCCTGAGCAGGGACCTGCACCTGTACCAGGTGGACCTGGAGAATATCGGTGGCTTGGTGATGCCGGTCATCCTCGAGTGGACCTACACCGATGGCACTAAAGAGATCGAGCGCATCCCGGCCGAGATCTGGCTTCACCACGACGAGGTCAGCAAGGTGTTCATCAAGGAGAAGGAAGTGGCCAGTCTCGTCCTGGACCCCTATCTGGAAACCGCTGATTGCGACCTGAACAACAACAGCTGGCCGGCCCGCAGTGGACCTACGCGCTTCGACCTGTACAAGGAACGTCGGTGGGAGCGGAAGAACCCGATGCAATTGGGTCGGGACCAGGCGCCTTCACCCTCAGGGAACTGAACCAGGCCCTATGGACAGATCACTTCCAATGCCCCGCGTTCCAAGCTGAAGCGCAGCTTCCTGTTCACATGCACCGGCTCCCCATCCACATGGGCGAGCGAGCTGTCGTGTTCCACGAAGGCTTCATTCGCTAAGATGGTGGTGATGTACGGCGATCGATCGGCATTGCCAGTGTATAGGTCCAGAAAAGCTTTGAACAGCCCAAACGTTCCAGGTTTGCGCACCAATTTGATATCCGCGAGCCCGTCATCGGGCCGGGCAGCAGGTGCGATGCGCGCTCCATTCCCGAACTCCCGGGTATTGGCGAACACCACCATCAACACGTTCTCCTCGACCTCTCTGCCACCGGCCTGCACCCGGACATGGATCGTACCCGCCTGGAAGATCTCCCGAAGGATGATCGCGAAGTACTTCCAGAAGCCCCTGGTGGACGATCGGTCGAATGCATGTGCCACACGGGCATCAAAACCGATCCCTGCGGTCCCTAGGAACAACAGGTCATCCAGGTAGCACACATCCATGGGTCTTGGCTGTCCGTTCAGGGCGGTGAGGAAAGCGCTCCGGGGATCGCGCGGGATGCCGAGGGACCGTGAATAACCATTGCCCGACCCATCAGGTACCACTCCGAGCGGTACGGTGGTGCCCAGCAAACCCCGGGCAACAGCGTTCAACGTACCATCACCGCCCGAGCAGATCACGCGTTCCGCCCCTGCCTCAACAGCCTGTCCGGCCAGTATGGTCCCATGTCCCGGACCTTCGATCCGATGCACCCGCAGGGAGATTCCATGCGCCCGGCAATGGGCCTCGGCCCAGGCGACGGTCCGGGGGGCTTGTCTTCTCCCCGAAAGGGGATTGTACACCAGGTGCACGTTCATGGCGCGTCGGGTCCAATGCGAAGCTCCCTGCGGAGCATATGCCCGTTGAACTGCTGGATCACGGCCTTGGTCCGGGCCTCCATGTCGAAACGGATCAGTTCGCCCGGCTCGTTGTTCGCACCATCACCGTCGCCGAACAGCACTTCGAAGGCAACGGTCCGTTCCCCGTCATGCCGCAGCAGATGCCGTTCCCCGATCATGGTGTAAATGCCGTTGGAGGCGGCGACCGCGTATGGGGGACTGTTCGATCGCAGCGCACTATGACCGAAGCTGAAGAACGGCTCCCGGTACCCGAGCAGGTCCATGACCGTTGGCAGGATGTCGATCTGCTGGGTCACGCGGTCGGAACGCTGCGCGGTGATGTGCCCGGGCATGTAGAACGCCAGTGGGATCCAGAAGTCGATGGCTTTACCGTACTGCTGCCCTGTGCGTTCGATATCGGCCGTGTGGTCGGCCGTGATGATGAACAAGGTGTTCGAATACCATGCCTGCTTGACCGCTCTCTTGAAGAACTGGCGCAGCGCGTCGTCGGTATAGCGCAGGGTGGGATGGATGGGCAGGCTGCCTCCGGCGAACCGCTCGGCATCCGCTGGCGCCAGTTCGTAGGGATGGTGTGAGCTCAGCGTGAAGACCGTGCTGAAGAATGGTGTCGGCTCCTTGTTCAGCTCGTCGGCGAAGAACTGCAGGAACGGTCGGTCGCGGATACCCCAGGAACCATCATCATCCTGCGGGTCCGGGTGGTCGTCGCGGCCGACGTAGCGTTCGAACCCGGCGGAAGCACAGAACGTGTCGAAACCCATGGTGCCGTTGTTGCCTCCATGGAAGAAGGAGGTGGAATAGCCCATGTCTTTCATCAATCCGGCCATGGACGTGAACGGAATATCCGCGTAGGTGGAAGTGATGAAGGCCTCGTCCATTAGCTCCGGAATGGAAGCCAGGATGGCCGGTATGGCGTCGATGCTCCTTCTTCCATTGGCATAAGCCCGGGAAAAGGTCAGCGCATGGGTCATCAGTGAATCCAGAAAAGGCATGTGGCCGGGTATGCCGGTCAGCCTTTCGGAATAGGTGGCACTGAAACTCTCCAGCACTACGAGCACCACATTGGGTCGGCCCGGAGGTATCCGTACGGCGGCGCTGTCCTGAAAGTGATGGGTCACCGGCCAAAGCATCTCGGCTTCCAACGGTGACATGTAGTTGCGTTCCTCCAACACCGGCTTGCCCAAACTGGCGATCATCGTGAACGGCGAGTTCAACACCAGCGGGATATACGCCGGGGGTGCGTACGCGGAAGCGTTCAGGACCTGCAGGGGGATCAACTGGGTGCCCCCACGCCACATCAACGCCAATGCAGCCAGCGCCACCGCACGCCAGGTGACCGCACGGATGGCACCCGGACCTCCAGGCTTGACCCAGCGGGAGCTGATGCGATAAGCCCACCAAAGAGACCCGATGCTCAGCACATAGAACAGGAGCAGATACCAATAGTCCCGCAGGAAGTCCGGTGCCAGGGTGAGGGTATCCTGTCCGGCGGTCATGATGGTAAGCAGGTCAGCCGTGCTTCGTTTCAGCGTGAAACCGAAATAGCCGATGTCCACCACATTGAAGAAGAAGCCGATGGCCGGACCGAGCACGAACGTGAACTCCTGTATCCGGGCCAGGAACCCTTTTGCGAAGGGAGCGATCAGGAACAAGAGGTACCAGGGCAGCAACAGCCAGCACGTGGCGGTCAGGTCGAAGCGCAGGCCGCCCAGGAATGCCGTGAAGGGTGTTTCCGGGAAATGCTCCGTATTGAATAACAGGAACAACAAGCGTTGCAATCCGAGGATGAGCACCACTGCAGCCGTGCGCAGGAACAAGAGCAGCAGGGCACCGGATAACCTTCGGTCAGGTCGTTGTGCTTCCATGGAGGCAGCGGCGAAGATCGGCAACTTGCAGCAGGGAGCTGGTCCGACCGCCCCAGGCCCACGTCCTGGCCCCACTTACCTTTGCCGCTCCGCATGGCAACCACCACCACCAATGACCGCCAGGTCCGCTTTGAGCGGAGCGGTCTGGAAGATCAGCGGCTCATCGAGCTGTACCGGAACATCCTGCTGCCTCGGTTGATCGAGGAGAAGATGCTCAGCCTGTTGCGTCAGGGAAAGATCAGCAAGTGGTTCAGCGGCATCGGGCAGGAGGCCATCAGCGTGGGTGCGACCATGGCCATGCGGCGGGAGGAGTATATCCTGCCCATGCACCGTAACCTCGGTGTATTCACCACGCGCGATATGCCCCTGGAACGTTTGTTCGCCCAATGGCAGGGCAAGATGAGCGGCTACAGCAAAGGGCGCGAACGCTCCTTCCACTTCGGCAGCAAGGAAGACCGCATCGTGGGCATGATCAGCCACCTGGGTCCGCAGATGGGCATCGCCGACGGTATCGCCTTGGCGCACAAGCTGAGGAAGGAACGTGCCTGCACCCTGGTCTTCACGGGTGATGGTGCCACCAGCGAGGGCGACTTCCACGAAAGCGTGAATGTGGCCGCGGTCTGGGACCTGCCCGTGATCTTCCTGATCGAGAACAACGGTTACGGCCTGAGCACCCCGAGCCGCGAACAGTTCCGCTTCGACTGGTTCGTGGACAAGGCCAAGGGCTACGGCGTGGAGGCCGTCCAGATCGCGGGGAACAACATCGTGGAGGTGTATACCCAGCTGGCGCGTCTGGCCGACAGCATCCGCGAGGAACCCCGACCGGTGCTGGTCGAATGCCTGACCTTCCGCATGCGCGGGCACGAGGAGGCCAGCGGAACGAAGTATGTGCCCAAGGAGCTGATGGAGGCCTGGGCGGCGAAGGACCCGGTGGTGAACTACGAGAACTGGTTGCTCGCCGAGGGCATCATCACCAGCGGGGTGGTGGAGGAGGAGCGTGCACGGATCAAACAGGATATCTCCTCCGGGCTGGATGTTGCCTTTGCCGAGGGCGATGTGGAGTTCGATCTGGAGCGGGAGCTCGGTGATGTGTATTCCTCGAAGACCTACCACACGCTGCCGCCGGCCACCGAGCGAGCCAGTGAAAAGCGCCTTGTGGATGCCATTCGCGAGGGACTGTGGCAGAGCATGGAACGCCACCCGGAGCTGGTGCTCATGGGACAGGACATCGCCGAGTACGGGGGTGTCTTCAAAGTGACCGAGGGCTTCGTGGAGCAGTTCGGCAAGGGTCGGGTGCGGAATACCCCGTTGTGCGAAAGCGCCATCCTCGGTGCGGGTCTGGGCCTCAGCATCCAGGGCATGAAGGCCATGGTGGAGATGCAGTTCGCCGATTTCGTCAGCGAGGGCATCACGCAGATCTGCAACAACCTGGCGAAGATCCATTACCGCTGGGGCCAGAACGCCGATGTGGTGGTGCGCATGCCCACCGGAGCCGGAGTAGGGGCAGGACCCTTCCACAGTCAGAGCAACGAGGCCTGGTTCTTCAAGACGCCGGGGCTGAAGATCGCCTACCCGAGCAACCCATACGACGCGAAAGGGCTGCTGATGACCGCCTTCGACGACCCGGACCCGGTCCTGTTCTTCGAGCACAAGGCTTTGTACCGCAGCATCACCGGCCTGGTGCCGGAGGATCCGTACACGATCCCCTTCGGACAGGCGGCCGTGGTGCGGGAAGGTGCCGACCTCTCGATCGTCACCTACGGCATGGGCGTCCATTGGGCCATGAAGGCACAGGAAGAACTGGACGTGGATCTGGAGATCATCGACCTGCGGACCCTCGTCCCCTTGGACATGGACACCGTGCTGGCCAGTGTGGAACGCACCGGACGCGTGTTGGTCCTGCACGAGGACACCCTCACCGGTGGCATCGGAGCGGAATTGTCAGCGCGGATCACCGAACGGGCCTTTGACCACCTGGATACGCCCGTATTCCGGGTTGCCGCTCCGGATACTCCGGTACCTTTCGCGGCTTCCCTGGAAAAGGGATTCCTTCCCAATGGGAGATTGAAGGCTGCTATCGAAGGAGCGCTGGCATTCTGAAAAAGGAGGGCGTACTGATCCGGGTCACGATGACCGAGGAATAGGAGCGGCTTCCCTGCGCCCTTCGGAAGGCCTCGCGCAGCAAGGCTTAGGCGCGGGTCACCTGGCATCCATCAAGATCGCGGTGTTGGTAATTGCCACCCGCACGGCGTGCATCCGGGCCTTTGGATCATTCCCTTTGGGGCATGTCGGCAGCGGTATTCGAGGCTCGGTGGAACCACCTGAACGGATTGCGGAAGCAGGGTCATGAAGAGCTCACCGATTTCCTGGGGGGGAACGAGGAGAAACTGGGGCCGGCGGTGCGTCTGGGACTGCTCCGCAAGCGCCCCACGGTGACCGAATTCCAGCGCTACTACGGCTACGTGCCCACGGAAAAAGGAGCGGAGTACCTCCTGTACGTGCCTGAGCACGAGCTGATCGTGGTGCGCCAGGAACAGAAGGACCGCTTCAAGCGGGCGCTGGCCAGGGACCCCATGCCCGAGGCGCCGTGGAAACCGGGCTTTGCGCGACCGGAGGACAGCCAGAACGGCGCGGACCCCAGCCCCGTGAGCGACCGCGCCCTGGAACTGAAGCAATGGCTCCTGTGCGGCTACATGGACATCAAGGAGTTCGTGGTACGCCATGAACTGCACGACAGCCACCTGGTGGACAGCGGCGTGTGCGAGGATGGCGAGGCCGCGGTGGGCCCCAACGGACGCATGCTCAGCCTGAGCAGCGACGGCAAGCGCTACCTGCACCTGGAGAAGAAGTGGGGCATGCTGCTGGTACGCCCCGGCATGGAGCTACCGCTTTTCCAGCGCATCGACCCGGAGCGGGCGGCCTACTTCTGCGGCTTGCCGTAGTGCCGCGCCAGCCCCTCTCCGAAACGTTTCTCTCCGCTACCTATCGTTTGGAAAATGGCTGCGCTCGGCGGTACTTTCAGGTCTTCCAGGGTGCATGAACTGAATGCAGCGGCTATCGATGCGTGTGTCCGTGCATTGCTGCGCGGTGAGACCAGCGGCCTGGACCCACAGTGGGCTTTACATCCCAATAGGGTATCATAAGCACACCTCTACATAGGAGAGATATACCCACCAGGTGCGTTTACGAACTAGTTGAGCCCCCTCATTCATCCGTCCGCACCTCCTCCAAGATCGCGGGCCGGCCACGTGAGCACGATCCGGAAGAAGCCCGGGAAGGCCGGGCGGTGAAGCGAAGGCGCTGGCCTTCCACCAAGTAGCGTTCGTCCAGGGCGATCGGGATGAGCCATTCCTCGGCCCCGCGGGTGGTCACCTGCACCAACCACGGGCAACCGTCTGCTGCATAGGCTGCGGTCACGAAGCCGTCCAGGACGCTTGTTCCGGTATTAGATAAAGTCTCTTCTGAGGTTTCGCTGGCGGGTGTGGGATCGGTGGCCGGGGTCGTTCGGTTACCGCCACAGGACACACTGAAAACCAAGGCGAACAGGCTCGCAAGGAAAAGGGAATGGCGCGTGCTCATCGGGTGATGACAAAGCGTTCGACCTGCTGCTGCTGAGCATTGCGTACGCGTAGGAAGTAGGCAGCATCGGGCAGGTCACCAACCCAGATGCTCCCGTTCCAGGAGCCTCCTGCCGGCCGGATCTCCACGGTCCGCACCACGCGGCCGTCCATGCCGATGACATCCAGGCCCAGCGCGTTGGCGCTTCCGGTCTCACGCAGCGAAACGTACAGCTGGTCACCGGTCTGGTAGTGGCTCAGTGACAGTTCCTCTCTGAGTGCCAGCTCATCCACACCCACGGCTGCGGACAGGTCCAGGGAGAAGATCCGCGTCCGTGCCTGTCCACCCAGCGAGAGGTATTCCCCCGTGAACCAGAAGGTGGTGCCGTTGGGGTCCAGGCTCATGTGCGCATAATCGCCGTAGCGGTTGAAGCCGGTCTGGGCGGCGCTGCCGCTGATGGCGTTCCCTTCCGCCAGGGTCATGGTGCCCAAAGGGTCATCGGCGTAGCGGCCGGTGTAGCGCAGGCCAGGGAATTCACCGTTCGCCGGGTCGGTGTAACTGTAGCCCAGAGCGATGTTGCCGTTCACATCCATGGCCATGCTGGCCATCCAGCGGTTGGCCCCGTCCGGGGAGAAGGTGGCTTGTTGATGCACGCTCCAGTTGCCGTCGTTGTTGTCGCGCAGCTCGTACCAGCGGATGCCTGCCAGGTCCTGCCCGTTCACATCCACCACGTGGCAGAGCATCACGCTGCTGTGGTCCACGAAGCGCATGTGCTGTGCCCGGAAGTAGAAGATCTGCGCCACGGCATCCAGTCTCTGGCTGGTGCCGGGTTGTGCGATGTTGCTGAAGCCCGACCCGAAATTCGTGCTGAAGGGTTGCACGGGGATCGTCTGTGAGATGCTGACGTTCGTGTTCGCCGGCACGTTCCAATCCACATCCATCTCATAGACCTTGATGCGGTCCTGGTTCACGCCGAACCAGCCGTCGTCCTCCAGGTTGAAGAAGTAGCAGGGTGTGCCGTTGGGCGGCAGATCGCCATCGGCATCGGCAGGCAACACGCTGCGGAAGCCTGCTGTGCCCAGCGAAGGTGCGCTCAATGCGATCATCGATGCGGTGGGGTCACCGGCCAACATCTTGGCACGGTCGAAGACCACGGCGGTGGCGTTGGAGTTCGAGGTCATGTAGTAGCCGTCCCACCAGACGGAGTACTTCGGATAGTCCGGGAACTGGTTCAGGTTGAAGGAATAGGCATAGTACGAACCGATGGGGTCACTGGTCTCGGACACGGCGATCCGGATGCCGTTCGGTCCGGACTGGAACTGGCTGATGAACCAGCGTTCGGCATGGCGGTCCCAGAGCACGATCGGGTCGCCTTCATTGGTGCTGCCGGGCCAGAGCGTGCTGAGTGCGAAGGGTCCGGCGATACTGGTGCCGGACTTGGAGAAGACGCGGTAGGCGGTGTTCACGGCCTGCACGTAGCGCGTCGGGCCTGCAGCACCGGTCGGGTCGGGAGGCAGGCCCGTGCTGTTGTTGCCGGGGAAGTTGGCCCCGACATCGACCGCACTGCGCCAGGGGATCACCTCCTGCCGGGCCGGGTCCATGCCTTGCGGCAGGGCTTCCGGGCGCACATCCTCGCGGTGGGCCCGGTGGTTGCTGATCTCGCGGACCTCGGTGGCTTCCAGATCCACCACCGGCCATTCGGAAACGGGCGGAGTGTGCATGAACGAGGTGGGACGAACGACCGTCACGGTCTGACCGAGCGCGTTCACATGGGTCTCGGGTGCGCTTTGCTGACCGAGCTGAGCTATGGCAAGGGTAACGGAAGAACAGGCCGCGAGGCCAAGGAGGCAACGAATGATCATGAGCGCAACGGGGTAAGCAGGCAAGATAAGACGGGGAGCGCCAAAGAACGAACTGCAGCTGGCACCGATGCCGCCGATAGGGTATACATGTGACAGTCTCTGCACCGTTCCGCCATGGAGGAACGGGTGCTGCGCATCATTGACGAACCGTTCTAGTCGTCTTCCTGGTCCTAGGTCCGGATGCGCCTTCCGCCGAAATGCCAGTCGTCCTCCTCGAAGCGGCGCAGCAGTTCCGCGATCCGTTTGGCCTGGGTGGCTTCGGTCTTGGCCGATCCCACCCAGTAGGCCATGGAGCGCTGCATACCCGGCTTCAGCTTGCTCCAGAACGCACCGAACTCCGGCATGAATTCGAGGGTCTCCTCGAGCGCCTCCGGCAAGGTCACCTTGTCCGGCTCGGGGTCCTTCCACAGTTCCACCTCCACGCGATCGCCGACGCGCCTGACCTTGGTCTGCCGACGGATGTCACCCCCCAGGATCAGGATGTGTACCCCGCTCTTCTGGGGCATCAACGCCCTGTCGAAAGGATGACCGTTCATCAGGGTCTTTACACGCACCCTGCCTTTCGTGCCGAACTGTTCCTGAACGTCGAAAGGGAACTCGATGAAGTACCAGGTGTACTCTCCGGTCAAGCGTTGAAGCGGAGCGGTGAAGTGGTACCGTTCACCTTTCTTCGTCGGTCCCATTCTTCTTGTCGTCCGGTTCAGCCTCCGGACTTCTTGGCTTTGTAGTCGTGGTCCTTGAGCCACGCGAGCACCTTGTCGCGATGGTCGCCCTGCAGCAGCACGACACCGTCCTTGGCGTTACCACCCACACCGCAGCGCGACTTCAAGGATCGGCCCAGGTCGTTCAGATCCTGGTCGTTGCCCACAAAGCCAGTGATGCGTGTTACGAGCTTGTTCCCTTTCAGCCGGTCCAGATGGATGCGCAGGTCCTGTTCAGCAGGCGGCAGGGTACGTGCGGTCCTGGGTGCAGGTCGCTGCACCGGTCCGCGGGTGGAGTACACAAGGCCTCCTGTGGGTCGCTTCTTCATGCTCGATCAAAAGCGCCAGCGCACACCGGCGCTCAGCACCATGCTGCGCGTCAGACCGTCCGGCCGCGTTTCCCGAACGAGCAGGGGAGACCCGTAACTGACATGGATGCTTGTTCGATCGTTCACGGGGATCTGCCCGTTCAGCGTTAGGTTCAAGGTCAGTCCACTGGACCCGTCCACGTTCACGCGGGTGTACGTGCTGTCCACGATGGAATCCTCGTTGATCCGGTAGATGGCCAGGATCCCTGGCGATAGGTCTATGGAGCCTACCTTGAAACTGTACTGGGTGCGGAAGACCAGATCGTTACCGCGTGTCAGGTAGAACGATTCGAAGTAGGACTGGGCATCCACATTATCCGGCCAGAAGTTGCGGAGGAAGCCGTTCTCGTTCGCGTCGAACAGCACGTGCTGGTACGCCAGGGCAAGGCTGAGCTTCTTCAAGCGGTAGTTCAGTCCGAGCAGCAGGTCGGTGGTGCCCAAGGTCGTCTGGTAGGGCATCGGCAAGGGACCGTCGCTGATGGAGTCGTTCGCGCGGCCGGTGGGCAACTTGGCGCCGATCAATGCCGTGAGCGAGCTGTTCTCCTTGCGAACAAGTTGGTAGGTCAAGCTGGTCGTCACATCACCCGCTCCGTTGTTGGAGCCCAGGTTCCCGCTCACACTGGTGTAGGGCATCTTCACCTGGAAACCCAATCGATCGGTCAACCCGAGCCGGATCTCAGGGACCACCTGGAAGACACGAACACCTTGTTCACCCAATGCGTAGCTCAGGTCAAGCGCTACGGAATGTCGGTAACCCGTATCGGGGAGCAAGGGATCGCCGATCGGTCCGGCCGTACAAACACCTGCATCGCTGCAGCCTTGGGCGTGCAATTCGGAACAGGTCCACAGGGAGAGCGGAAAGCAGATCAGGACAAAGGTTTGACGCAGCATGATGGCGGGATCGTGCCTGCAAGGATACAGCCATCGACAGGACCAACTGTCACGGTTCGTGCGGAAACACGCATCAAGTCGTGATGATCGCTTACTTTTCCTCTACCAATTCACAGCCATGAACGCATTACTACGCTCCATTTCTCTTCTCACCCTTTCATGTATGCTCACCGGTTCTTTCGCGCAATGTCCGGACAGCACGGTGACCATCTACAGCTCGGATTTCGAATCCGGCAATGGAGGTCTGGTCAGTGGTGGGTTCGGCGATTGGGAGCACGGCGTCATAGGGACCATGCTCATCGATAGCACCTGCACGTCCACGTACAACAACACGATCGGGGCGAACAGTGGGGTCGCCGGTTGGGGAACATTGCTGCGTGAATGCTACACGAATGCTGGCGACACGAGCTGGGTGGAATTGGTGGTGGACCTGAGCGATCCGAACCTGACCGCAGCCGAGTTGGATTTCTGGAGCTGGTACGAGGTCTTTACCAACTTCGATTTCCTGTTCATCCGGGTGAACGGTCAGCAGGTGTATTTGAACAACAGCATGCAGTTCAGTCAGAACTGGGTGAACGAGACCATCGATCTGAGCGCCTTCCTGGGACAGTCGAATGTCTCCATACGCTGGCACTTATTCGCGACTACGGTGGTGAACAAGGCCGGATGGTATATCGATGATGTGACCGTGCTCGGCTGTGTACCCTCAACGCCGACCGGCATAGGGGAAACGACCGATGCAGGCATTCGCGTGTGGCCCAACCCGGCCGAGGACCTGCTTCATGTTCAGGTCGCGGACTTCGAGGGTGCCTCGTGGAGCCTAATGGACGCCACAGGGCGCCACGTTCGTCAAGGAAGCCTGGTGGCTGGTACGGATCAAGGAGCCATTGATGTTGAAGGGGTACGTGGGCTGCACATCCTTGAGTTAAGGAGTGCCACAGGCATCCATCGGGAGCAGGTGATCCTTCGCTGAGGGTAGCCGAGTGCTTCCCTTCTTGCTGGCAAGGCGGTTAGCTTTGCCGCAAATCCGCTATCATGCCCGGTACTGAACTGTTCGGTGAAGAGGAACGCAAGGAGATCATGGACGTGCTGGACACCGGCGTCCTGTTCCGTTTCAACCACGATGCCCAACGGAAGGGCCACTGGAAGGCCCGCGACCTGGAGCAGGAGGTGGCCCGCTTCACCGGGGCGAAGCATGCCCTGGCCGTGAGCAGCGGCAGCACGGCCGTCAGCACCATGTTGGCCGCCTGCGGGGTGGGCTACGGCGACGAGGTGATCGTGCCGCCCTTCACCTACATCGCCACCGTGGAGGCCGTGCTGCTGGCCGGGGCCCTGCCCGTGTTCGCCGAGATCGACGACACCCTCTGCATGAGCGCCGAGGCCATCCGCAAGGTCATCTCCCCGAAGACCAAGGCCGTGCTGCTGGTGCACATGTGCGGCGCCGCCGCCGACCTGGCCGGCATCCTGGCGGTCTGCGAGGAGCACGACGTGCAGCTGATCGAGGACAGTGCCCAGGCGCTCGGCGCCACCTACAAGGGCAAGCCGCTGGG
>JAGQVN010000164.1 GCA_020437905.1 Flavobacteriales bacterium | reverse complement strand
CTCATCTTCTGGAGCTCGGCGACCACGGCTGCGACGGCTTTGTCGATACCGCGCTTCAGGTCCATCGAATTGGCACCGGCGGCCACGATCTTCAAACCGGCGGTCACGATGGCCTGGGCGAGCACGGTGGCGGTGGTGGTGCCATCACCGGCCTGGTCGGCGGTCTTGCTGGCCACCTCCTTCAGCATCTGGGCGCCCATGTTCTCGATGGCGTCCTTCAGCTCGATCTCACGGGCTACGGTCACTCCGTCCTTGGTCACGGAAGGGGCTCCGAATTTCTTGTCGATGATCACATTGCGGCCCTTCGGTCCGAGGGTCACTTTGACCGCGTTGGCCAGACTGTCAACGCCTTTCTTCAAGCGGTCACGGGCGTCCAGGTCGAATTGGATGTTCTTTGCTGCCATAGTTCTATGGTTGTCAGGTTTCGGTTGGGGTCATACTTGCAGGGCAGGCCTGCGGGTTCGTTGTTCAGTTCAGGATCGCGTAGATGTCACTTTCACGCATGATCAGGTAGTCCTTACCCTCCAGGCTCAGCTCGGTGCCACTGTACTTCCCGTACAGGATCTCATCACCGGTCTTCACGCTCAATGGGGTCACTTTTCCGTCATCGGCCACACGGCCTGCGCCGACTGCGATGATCTTGCCACGCTGGGGCTTTTCCTTAGCGGTGTCAGGGATGATGATGCCACCCTTGGTGGTTTCTTCGGCAGGAGCGGCTTCCACGAGCACGCGGTCCGCCAGGGGCTTTACTTTGGTTGCCATGGACAATAGCTTCTTGGTTGTTGAACTGTCGGTTTGCGAGACCGGCTCGGCAACTGGCATGCCATCGCCACTTGGAAGCATCGGGTCTGCCGATCTTTCGGGACCGAGCGCGAAGTGCTTCCGATCTGGCAGGATGGAACTGACAGGCTGACACGATCGCAGTGGAAGAACGAGCATCCCTGACGAGGTGCCTGTTCGAACGAAACCATTGACCTCGGATCTCTGTCCTTCAGGACCGATCCGAGCGTGCCGCTTGGCGTTGGTCCGACCTACTCAGTGGGAAGCTCCAGGGCTTCTGCATCCTCCGACGCATCCGTCTCGGGAGCTGCCACCTGGCTGGGATCCACCTCTCCGGTGGTCACTTGCTCACTGGGCGCGTCCAATTCATCCACCAAGGCTTCGTCCTGGCTCTGGATGCTGGCGCTGACCAGGCAAAGCACCATGAGTGCGGAGGCCAGGGTCCATGTGGCTTTTTCCAGGAAATCGGTGGTGCGCTGCACCCCTCCGATCTGCTGAGCCCCGGTGAATCCGGCCGCGAGGCCACCGCCCTTGGGGTTCTGGGCCAGCACGATCAGTGCCAGAAGGGCACATACGATGAGGATGATGATCGACAGGAAAACCATGATACAGCTCTTTTCCTAACCCCGACGGCGCTCTTCAAGGGCCGCGCGAAGGGCCGCAAAGTAAGTGCTTTTCTCCGGGTAATTCAAAGCCAGCTGCTCGTATGCGGCAATGGCCCTATTCATGTCCCCCTGCTGCTCGTAGATCTTGGCCAGGGTCTCGGAGACGAGATCGTGATGTTCTTCCAGGCTCCGTTTCGCGGCGGCTTGAGCGGAATAGAAAGGCACCGGTTCGTGCGGAGCATGCATGGTCTGCCCAATGAAGCGATCGCTCAATTGGGCTGTATGCAGTTCATCCTCCTCACGCTCCTGCCCGACCGCAGGCCTCGTTGTTCGAGCAGAGGTCTTCGGTGCGTCCACGGGTAGCTCCCCGGCCAATGCAAGCCAATTCGAGAACGATAAGCGGGTCGTCGATGTGACGTCGAGCTTGGATGGGCGGGGCGCTTCGGTCAACTCCTCGAACTCGGCCTCATCCGACCGGACCGGGGGGGGCGGTTGGGCGGGAACGATCGG
>JAGQVN010000163.1 GCA_020437905.1 Flavobacteriales bacterium | reverse complement strand
TGGGCGTGTCTCCTTCGATCGGCAGCCATGCATTCGTCCCAAGTGGATATCCCGGGGCCGGCAACCTGATCGTGGCGTCATACAATGCTTCCATCGCCTACCGGATCCCCTTCACGGTTGACGGAACAGGCTTGCACACCTTCAGCGCGCCTACGAACTCGGTAAATGTGCTCGGCACGGCTACGGGCCCGGAAGGGATCGCTTACGTACCGCTCGGTTCGGCAGGCTTCCCTGTGCCTTCCATGGTGGTGTCCGCCTATGGAATGAATAAGGTCGTGGTGTTCGACGTGGGTGCCGATGGGCTTCCTATCACCACCACCGTGCGCGACATGGTCATCGACCTGGTCGGTGCCGAGGGTGCCTGGATCGACCCGCTGACCGGAGACTTCCTCTTTTCCACATTCGGTGGCAGCAACCGCGTGATCCGCGTGTCGGGTTTCGAAGTCCCGAACGCTGTACCTTCCTCCGTCCCGATGGACCGTGGTCTGGACGTGTTCCCCAACCCATCGACGGGCGTGTTCCAGTTCGCTGTAGGAGCACCAGGAAGCCGCATGCACCTGGAGGTCTTTGACCCGATCGGAGCGGTGGTCAGCAGCCGGGAGTTCATTTCGAACGGCTCCTACACACTCGACCTGACAGGCCAGGCTCCTGGCATCTACGCTGTTCAGATCCGGTGCAACGGCAACGATCGGACCCAGCGGATCGTCCTCGAGTAACAGGTCGAGCAATGCTGTTAGGTCGCCTCAGGGAGCTGGCACCTGCTCCTTGCGCTTCAGGATCGCCGCGCACAGCAGACTCACCAGCAGTCCCACGGGCAGGATCTCCAGATAGGTGAAGCCGATCCGGCGAAACCGTGCCCAGAAGCAGTTCCTCGATGCGGCGTCCTGGCTCGTAGAAGGTGGATGGTGGTAGGGAACATCACATGTACCGGATTATCTTGGACGAAGAAAATCCCCTGAGTAGACCCCGATGACCACACGCTTCCTTGTTGTGTGCTCTTGCCTTTGTGCAAGCATGCTAAGCTCCGGTCAATTCTCCGATCCCCGATCCATCACTACCGAGCTCGTGCTCGATGCAGGAGCGATCGCATCGGGAGACACTGACGGCGATGGTGATCCGGAGATCGTGGTTGGAGGATCGGCCGGGTTGGTCCTCTTCGAGAACACGGATGGTCAAGGCACTTTTCAACCCGTGGTTGTGCTTGATCGATCCGTGTACATCTGGTGTGAAGCGTTGCATATCGTGGACGTGGACCATGATGGGCTTGCTGACATCGTGATCGAGGCCGAGGACATCGTTTGGTGCAGGAACCTAGGAGGCAACGTATTCAGTCTGCCTGCACCATTTCCTGGAACTGGCGTGAATCATCATAAGATCGCCTTCGACGACTACGATGGTGACGGAGATCAGGATGCCATCATGATCATGCCTCCTGGCAATCTGGTCAGACTGGACAACTTAGGCACCGGGCAATTCAGTGCAGCTACGCCTCTTGGTACGGTGGACTACAATTCCAGTTTGATGTTCTTCGACCTGGATGGCGACGGCGAACAGGACCTGATCGCGACAGAGTATACCGGCGTTGTGACGAAGATCTTCAGGAACAATGGGAACGGCACGTTCAGTCTTACCACTACCCTGCCGCTCATTGGCTGTGGCGCCGTAATGGGGAACCACGTTGTTGCAGCGGATGTCGACGGAGACGGGAACGAGGATCTACTGCTGAGGCAGTTGTGCGATGGGCAGATCGAATGGCGACGGAGCCTCGGGAATGGATCCTTCGAGCCGCCTCTATTGGTCGCAACGTTCTCGGACATGACGATCGATGTTCTGTTCCATGATATCAATGGTGATGGCCTGTACGATCTGGTGGCACTGACCGAACTGGATATCCAGGCATCGCTGGGCCAAGGCGCAGGAACCTTTGGCCCGGCATCTCCATTGAGCCGGTCGATACTCAACACCTATCACGGTGCGCTGAACGTAGAGGACATTGATGCCGACGGCCAGTTCGAGTTCTTCGCGGCCGATATCGGATACAGTCGTGTTCGCCAATACCAGATGCCCGGTGACGGCTCACTGGTTTTCCAACAATTCCTGGCCGACTACACACCACGACCTTTCGAGTTCGTGCGTATCGCCGACCTGAACGGTGACTCCTACCCCGATGTCGTCCGGACCCACGACTATGAAGGAATGGTCGTGGCCTATGCCAATGACCAGGCAGGGCAGTTCAGCCTTCCCCACATCCTTGCCCGGACGGATACCACACTGCAAGCGGATATCGAGCTGATAGACATGGACCAGGATCAGGACCTGGACCTCGTCGTGCTCGCGGATTCACTGCACCTCTACACCAATCTGGGCAACTTCCAGTTCGTGAGAACCTACTCGTTCTTCAGCACTCAATTCGACTACAATTCGCGGATGAAGTGCAATGACCTCGATGGTGATGGCGATGTGGACATCCTTTTCTCAAATTCCGGGGCGATCCGGCGCCTTAGTAACAATGGTAACAATACGTTCACGCTACTGCCCAACATCAGCCCGCTGCAGTTCGGTGCCAAGTTTGGCCCACTGATGGACGTGGACAGTGATGGCGACATGGATATCCTCGCTGACGACGATGACGACCTGGTCTGGATCCGGAACGACGGTGGGTTGAACTTCGCCCCTCGCGTCACGATCGGCTTCTTCTACGACCGTGTCGACACCGCTGACATTGACATGGACGGTGATCTGGACATCTTCTGCTCCGGGCTCTCCCCGGGTGCCTACTGGTGGGAGCATACGGGCACTACCACCTTCGCTGCAGCCCAACAGATCGATCTGACCGGAGTGCAATCGTGCTGGCCGCGCATCGCGGACGTTGATAGCGACGGAGATCCGGATGTGGTCCTGCTTGATTACTACGGTGGGGGATCGGTCGCACTGAACGACGGCACAGGGAATTTCGGTCCAGCCCAGTTCTTACTGAGCATGGAGGGGATCATCGACTATGCTGAAGAGGCATGCTTTGCCGACATGGATGTGGACGGGGACATTGACATCGTTCATTCCTGGGAGGATGATCAGGGCAACCCGCTGATGCTTGCTTGGCGTGAAAACTTTGACATCATTACCGGCATAGAGGAGGTGGCCATCACCAACATGGCTCTTACGCCGAATCCGATCACTGACAATGCTCAGCTGGTTCTTGCTACACCGCTCTCACCAACACAGCGCCTTGAGATCGTTGATGTTCACGGCCGGGTCCTACGCCGTATACCGGGAGATGGTAGCGGCCAGATATCAGTGGACCGTGCAGGCTTGCGCAGTGGTGTTTACCTGCTGAACATTTGCGATGCAAGCGGCTCCTTGGGGAGCATCCGCATGGTGGTCCAATAGCAAGTCAATAACACGATCCGGGGTCTTCCGAGCGCGATGACCACCCACGGTCTGGTTCACTGATGCGAACCGCCTTGGGAAGGGGGCCTCCATTCAGGTGCATGGTCGCGGAGCATGCTCTGAAATTCGAGGCCGTTCCCCTCACTTACCCTGCTCACCGCGCAGCCGGTCCCACAACATGCGTTCGTGCTCACGCATAATGGCCAGGCTGATGAAGGTATCGCAGCTGATCGTTCGGTCGCTCATCATGGCACCATGGATCAGCCCATGATCGATCGCGGCCACCATGGCTGGGCGGCCCCGGAACAAGGTGCCGAGCTCCACCAGTTCAAGCGCCGGATACTGGCGCAGGAAGCCCTGCATGTTGGTCACCTTCACGCGCAGCTCGTCATTGCGCAGCCCCCATCGGCTGAAGAAGTGGGTGTCGAAGTACAACGAGCGTTCACCGGGGCGGGGTTGTACCGCATGCAGCGCTTCCGTGTAGCCTTTGCGTCGCACGTACGTGAACCAGTGCATCAACACCCCATGCCGCTGTTCGGTGGCGCCCACCTGCAGCACGCAGTACCAGTCCCGGCCTTTGTATGAATAGCGGAAATGCTGCTCAATGCCGGCCAGTTCGGGGTCTTTGTGTACCGCTCCCTGCAACGGTCGGCCACGCCGCTCCAAATGCTCCTCCACCCGGGGAAGGTCCCGCAACGCCAAAGCCACATGGGCATCCACTTGCGCCGGGGCGAGACTCATGCACAAATGTGCCGAAATAACACATCCCTTGTACCAGCCACCTGCGCGCTTGATCTCAAGAGGTCCGTCCCGGAGGTCATCAACTTCCTTCCCAAGCCCATGGCCTTTCCTTCGGACCTCATGGCCTTTTACCTGGGGCCCATGGCGCCGGCCGACAACCCCATGGATCCCGCCGCCCTGTCCATGGATCCTGCCAGCTGGTCCATGCCACTGGCCTAAGACCGCATCAAACCTGGGCCGAAACCCATGGGGACCGGAACACACCTCATGCCTTTGGCCTGAAAGCCCATGGAACCGAGCACCGGATCCACCGCATCGGGGACAAGATCCATGGGCTCCGCTCTCGACCTGATGGAACCCAAGCCGAAGGCCATGGACCACAAGCCGGGGGCCATGGATCCCGGAACGAACTTCATGAAGTCCAACACGGACCTCATGAGGTCCGGCGCCATCTTCATGGGGTCCAGCGCCATTTCGGTGCTCGGAAAGGCCTTGCTGGCCGGGCCTGTGCGATGCTGAACGAGGAACGGCAGCGGCTAGCACGCCATCGGCTTCCGGCGGTCCGCAACGGTGCTTCCTGAACAGGGAACGGCGGCGGGCGTCATGCACGAAAGCCCCGCCAGTAAAGGGATGTGGAAGGTCCGCGTGCAATAAGCCGACCCGCTTCGGCATTCCATTCCTAGCAGGTCTGTACCATCAGCTTGCGACACACCATGAAGACCATCAAGATCGGATTGGCCGGCCTCAGCGCACTGGACAAAGTCGCGAAGGCCCTGTACATCGAGGGGAAGTTGACCGGCAACGCGAGATTCCCCGCACCGCAGCCGCCGGTGGCGGACATCACCGCGGCCCGCACGGCCCTGGAGCAGGCGATCGCCGACGCCCTCAACGGCGGCAAGGACGCCACCTTCAAGAAGAACGAGGCGGAGCTGGCCCTGGACGAGCTCATCGTGCAGGAGGCCGGGCACGTGGTCAGCATCGCTGGCGGCGATGAAGCCATGATCCTCAGCGCCGGCTTCGAGGTGCGCCGCCCCGCCAGCCCCATCGGCGACCTGGGCGCACCGGCCAACCTCCGCGCCGACCTCACCGAAATGCCGGGCGAGATCAAGGCCGACTGGGACCCCGTGTACGGCGCGCACGAGTACGAAGTGCAGCGCTGCGACACCGACCCCGGCACCGGCGATTGGCAACTGCTGGGCATGACCACCCGCAGCCGCTACCTGGATGAGGGCCTGGCGAGCGGAAGCGTACACTGGTATCGCGTGCGTGCCCGTGGCACGGCCGGCGACAGCCCCTTCAGCGACCCGGCACGGGCCATGGCGCGCTAGGTAGGGCGCACACGAAGAACAGAACGACCCCGGGCAATGCCCGGGGTCGTTCTGTTCGTGGGGATGGTCGGTCTCACTTCAGAGCAACCGGTGGACCCTATAGGATCAAGGCGAACACCCCGCGTTGGTCTAATGCTTCTTTATGACCTTAAACCGCCACATGAGCTGAGCGACGCCATCTTTGGTCGCGCGGACCTCATCCCTTCGAATGAAACAATCGGGAAAGTCGGGGTTCCGGTAGGGTACATAGCGGAAGGACGAAAGGGGAACGGGCTCTTCCGGTGGCAGAAAACCAAGCTCGGCAAGTTACTCCGTAAGCACCTCGGCGTAGCCCGTATCCTGCGTGCAGATGCAATAGTGGCTTCCCCCATCGCCACGGAACCAGAAGCCGATCATGGCGCGACCCGCATTGTTCCAATTAGCGATGCGAACAGCCTCGCACGAAAGCCACACAAAGCCATCCTCGTCGATTCCCCCCATGGGGCAGAAGCCCATGGGCCGGGCGCGTTCGCTGATGCACGCGGTATCCAGGCAGTCGCGAATCGCAAGGACGTCGGTAATGCCCGGCAATTGGGCAGATGCTTCGCAACACCGTAGAAGGAGGAGCACGACAAGAGTAGTTCGCATGCAGTGGGAACGGGAGAATGTCGCGGGCAGTCTACCCAACTCAGGCATAATCAGCACAAGAAGACGGCTTCCCACCCCACCGACCTCGCGCGCCTAACTTCCGCGCCATATTGGGGGTTAAAGATCGGTGGGACCGTGCGACAGGGCAACGGCGCAAGCGTCAAGCGCGCCCGAGGCCGATGAAATGCTCGGTCGAGCAATGGATCGCACGAGCGTGGACACTCGCGCGAGGTGGAGGAAAGCATACCGATGCAGCAATTCGGTCTGCGATAGACAGCCACTTCCCTATGCCCCGCCCGATCGTCCGGCCCACTGGCGCAGCAACGTCAGCAACTGTTGGTCCTGCTGGGCCAACTCCGGCCTTTGCATCGCCTGGCGTTTGAGCTCGGCCTCCGCATCCAGCAGCATGCGCTGCCGCTGCCCAGGGGTGAAGTACTGGAAATACTGCTGCATGCTCAACGACTCGTCCATCCGTTGTTGGTCCGCGCCGAGAAGACCTTGATCAAGGAAGGTGGTAAATGAGATGAGGCCATGGCCAGAGTCCCAGATGCCGGTCGCATTTCCGTGGAACATGGCCCCGAAGACCTCCATCGTGCCGTCCGGTAACGCCTTCGTGCTTTGTATGGAAGGTGTGTGGTTCACTGTGAAGAAATCGAAGAGGCGCTGGACCGGGTCCTTCTCCCTATCGAACCGCTTGTAATAGCGCTCGAAGAAATGGGCACTGTAATGAATATCAGTGTCGTTCCCGAGCAGATCCACCCGAACGGCACGCAACCGCTTATCCTTACCGTGATAGCGGACCAGTCCGGTCATTTGGGTGCTGCGTTTCATACGGATCAGGACCAGGATCCAATCATTACCGCGAGGAGAGCGCCAGCGAATGGCCTGTTCAAGGCGATCAACGCCCTTGGGGGCGACCCGAAGCTCACGCTCCATGCGCTTTCCCAGAGGCTTCAGCTTGTTCACTATGGCGCTCAGGTCCTTGCGCGCGTCATTTGCGGCTTCCTTGGGTGTCATTGAACGTACGATCATGGCATCCAGGCATTGTGAGTCGCTTGTACGCAACCAACTTGCAGAGGTTCACCGCCGAATGAAAACGGCTCTGGCGACCCAACCGAACGAACGGCGTTCAGGCCGTCATCGATCCATAGCGGAGCCCTTCCTACCTTCAAACCATGCGCCTTGCCGTGCTTGCCCTTTGCATGGTCTTCTTCCGAACCATTGCAGCGCAGCATGTGATCGAAGCTCGGGTCATCGATGGTGCCAGTTCAGAACCGCTGCCATACGCGACCGTGCTGCTCAACGGAAAGTCCAAGGGCACCATTTCCAATGCAGAAGGCCGGTTCCGGGTGCCACTCGGTAGCGCATCGGACAGCTTGCGTGTCTCCTATGTCGGCTATCGACCCGTGATGGTCCCCTTATCCATTGCCCTCGATGGCAAGGACATCCTGATGGACCGCACGGTACATGAGCTCGGTGAAGCGGTGATCCGACCGGGAGAGGACCCTTACAAAAGGTTCGTTGCGGCCTCGAACTGGATGCGACGGGCACCGGAAGTATCCTCCAAGCTCTATTTCGGCCTCGAAACCCACAGTGATGACATCCCCGTTGAGGTGATGGAGGGATATTTCAACGCGACATTCAAGGCAGCCGTCCTCCGGAGCTTGCGCTACAAGCAAGGCATCATCGGCCTGGCACCCAAGGCTGGCAGGCATTTCATCAACTATAACACCGCCTCTGCTCTCGTGTTCCTGGATATCCATGGCAGGCAGCCCTGGTTCCCCACCTCCCCGTTCTCGTTCAACACGATCCGAGAACTGAGAACGCACTATTCGGTCGAATGGGTTTCCACCGGCACGGGATCCGAAGGTGTGGACCAGTTGGTGGCCGTACCACGTGAGGGAAATGCAGGTGCGTTCAAGGCGTTCCTTTGGTTGGTCCCGGGCCGCCCGACAGCGAGGGCTTTGGAGCTTCAGTGCATCAATTGTGCTCGACACCCGCTCGTTCCTCTGTTCGACCATGGCCGGATCGACACGGTGGACCTGCGCTACAAACAGATCTGGAGCATGAACGGACCTGCCATGCCTGAGGTGATACAAGTGGACTACACCGTTGCATACACCGATCCAGCCTTCCATGACCGGTACAGGACCAGTGTGGTGCTCTATGCCTATGACCGGGGCCAGCAGTTCATCCCTACCCTATTCCCTTGGAAGAACGGATTGAACGAATACCCCATGATCGCCTGGATGCCCAGGGACACCGCCTTCTGGGAGCGTATGTCACCACCCGTTCCCACGGAACGCCAGACACGCGACCGCGAGATCGTACTGCGCAATGATGTCACACGGAACGCTTGGTTCGACAGCCTGAGGCTCGATCATCACCACCTTCGACCACACTACCTGGCCTGGTCCAAGGACCTCTGGGTCGATAGCACCCACCTATCGGGCGTTCCAGTGGACCGGCCGAACGATGGCAGAAGCCCTCCGAATGTGCAACTGAGAACACATCTGTACCTGGACATGGACACCACTGGTGGAACACTGCACCACCGGACCCTAGCCGTGTTGGATGCGCAGGCATCCTGGTATCTGTATCCATGGGAACCATGGGCCTCCGCCTACTGCACCTTGTTCCTGGACCTTTGTGAGATCGAACGACGGGCATTGGAAGAGCGACTCAACGAACCCGGCATGACACTGTCCCGTGCCCGCCAGTTGCACAAGGAACACACCCAACGGATGAAGGATGAACAGAAGCGCTTCCTGATGGCCGTGGAAAGCCAGTTGATCCAACTCAGAAGCTGGAACGTACGTGTTCGTGAAACACTCGGAGTTGATCGGCTTCGTGGTGCCCACCTGGGCCCCGAGGAATAGCCTTCCCCTACCTGCTCAAGTACATCGACCGCTCCCCGTACACCTGCCTGAAGAACGGATCCTTCAGGTCCTTGATGAAGTAGATGGCCTCACCCGTCGATTTCATCTCAGGCCCGAGGCTCTTGTCCACGTTGGGGAACTTCTCGAAGCTGAACACCGGCACCTTGATGGCGTAGCCATCCATGCGCGGGTCGGAGGGCAGGTCCTTCAGTTTGGTACCCAGCATCACCTTGGTGGCCCAGTTCACGTAGGGTTCGCCGTAGGCCTTGGCGATGAAGGGCAC
>JAGQVN010000162.1 GCA_020437905.1 Flavobacteriales bacterium | reverse complement strand
CATTTTCAGGTCGAAATAGGCCTTCGGCTGGTCTGCAAGGCTTTCAAAGAGGATCTGGTTGCTCCCATCCACGAGCTTCCAGTTCACCTCACCAAGGATGGGATGCGGACAGACCATTACCCGATACTGTTGCCCGCTGTAGAAGGTGAGGTTCACCTCCGCCTCATCCCCAGGGGCCATTTGCGCCGCATTGAAGCTTTCGTTGAACTTGTACGGAGCAAGCTGGGGGATGCACTTGTTCTTCGCAAAACTCCGGCACTGAGCACCGGCCAATGTGGGCACCATCAGGAACGCCCCGGCGAGAGCAGCTTGAATGAATAGGCTACGCATGGTCGTCATGGTCGATGATCAGTTGATGTAGTTGTTGCGGATGCGAGCGACCTCCGCGGTGATCGCCTTCAACTGGTCATCGGTGAGCGTTGCACCAGCCCCACCGGCGCCAATAATGGCCACACCGTCATCCTGTGTCACACCCCCATCACCCGCTTCCGTGCTCACTTGTTGGAAGAACTGGTCGAGCGACGCCAGGTCCTCTTTGGCCGTGGACAGTGCCTGGTCCTGGGATTCATAGGAATCGAGCAAACTGCGCAGGTCGCCCAAGCTGAACTTCTGCTCTGCGATCCGTTGGCGCAATTCCGGAGTATCCTTGGCTGCAGCGACATGGGTCGCGATGTACAGTCCTTCCACCCAACCCCCTGCGATCATCAATGCTGAGATGTTATCGCGGTCGTTCTCCTTCAGATAGGCATCCACGCTCCAGTAAGTCTCGCTGATGATGTTCAGCAGGCTGTCGCGGTTGTTCATGTTCTTTTCCATCCGTTCGATGGTAGTATCGTTGAAGGCTCCGCTGACCCCCAGCTTATCGGCCAGTTTCTTGGCACAGGAGGTATAGAACATGCTCTCCTGGGTCTGATCATTGATGCTGGCGTAGCTGAGATCGGCACCGTAGATGCCGAGGTTCAGCGCCTGCTTGCTTGCGGCGGTGTACTTGTCCACGTTCATCACATCGTTCAGGAGATCCTTGTCATACTCTGCACCTGCCTTTTTCAGCAGCGCAGCGGTCTCCATGGGTGATGGGATGTTGTAGAAGATCTTGCGGGTCTTCTTCATCCGCACGGATGCGGCGGTCGTATCCGACCGATCGTCGACTTGCAATGTGTCTTGGGAGGTACTGCCGTCGCCACAAGCGCTGAACAACGCCATGCTGGCCAGGAGGCACCATCCTGGGAGGGTTCTTGCGATCATAGGGAGCTGTGAGATGCGGTAAAGGTCCTGTGTACCAAGGACATCATCAGTGCGCTTCCAACCAGTTTTTCCCCATCTCCATGTCAACAACAAGCGGTACGTCCAGCGAAAGCGCATTTTCCATGAGCTCTTTGACCAAAGCCTTTACGTGATCGGCCTCATCAAGTTGCACGTCGAACACCAGTTCATCGTGGACCTGGAGCAACAGCTTCGACGAACACCCTTCCCGGCGCAGGGCCTCATGGATCCGTACCATGGCCAGCTTGATGATATCCGCCGCCGTTCCCTGCATGGGGGCGTTGATGGCCACGCGCTCCGCCGCGGAGCGTACCGTGGCGTTGGCGCTGTTGATCTCAGGCAGGTATCGCCGCCGATGCAGCAAGGTTTGTACGAACCCGTTCTTCCGGCAGAATTCGATCTGTGTGTCCATGTAACGCCTGACGCCGGGGAATTGAGCAAAGTAGTCGTCGATGATCTGCTGGGCCTCACCACGCGGTATCCCAAGGTTCTGGCTCAGACCGAAGGCCCCCTGGCCATAGGCGATACCGAAATTCACCGCCTTGGCCCGGCTTCGTTGTTCGCGGTCCACCCGGTCGATATCCACATCGAATACCCTGGCAGCTGTTGCCGCATGGATATCCAATCCCCGGCGGAAGGCTTCCTGCATATTGTGGTCACCGCTCATGTGCGCAATGACCCGGAGCTCGATCTGGCTGTAGTCGGCGCTGAGCAGCCCGTACTTGCCATCGCGCGGGATGAACGCCTTTCGGATCTCACGCCCCTTTTCCGTGCGGATCGGGATATTCTGCAGGTTCGGGTCCTCGCTGCTGAGCCGTCCGGTCGCGGCGACCGCCTGCCTGTAATTGGTGTGTACGCGTCCGGTTGCCGGATCCACCATGCGGGGCAGGGTGTCCACGTAGGTGTTCTTCAATTTCCGCAGACCCCGATACTCCAGGATCAGGGGGACCACCGGATGGGCGTCCAGCAGCGTACTGAGCACCTCCTCGTTCGTGCGATATTGCCCGGTACGAGTGCGTTTCGGTCTGTCGCCACCGATCTTGAGGGTCTCGAACAAGACATCCCCAAGCTGTTTGGGGGAATCAATGTTGAACTCGATGCCTCCACACGCTTCCAGGATCCGTTTCTGTACAGCCAGGATCTCATCGGTGAGCT
>JAGQVN010000161.1 GCA_020437905.1 Flavobacteriales bacterium | reverse complement strand
TGTAAATGGTATACCGTAACCTGCGCCCAGGCAGACAGGCCATCAACATGCCCTTGGCCGCTTGTTCAATAACACCCTCCACCGAGATCTCCCAGATCAGCGGCGTACCCACCTTCCAATCTCCGCGAGGCATCCATCCGTCCAAGTACAGCTTGGTCAACTCCCTCTGCGTCAAAGCTTTCCAAATAACCTCCGGGGAAGCATCCACCAGAAGTGTTCGATCGACCGTTGTGTCTTTGATCATTGTATCTGAGTAACGCATAGACCATGCCGAACGTTTGCTCGCTGCCTGGCAGGGGCGTTAAATAATGTTGATCTTACTTTTTCGTGACGATCTTCAAAGGCAGGGATGCTCCTCGCGGACCGATCCGTTCCCAAGGAGATCGACCCGCAGAGCAAGCATTTATTATTGCATTGATGATCAGCTGGTTACAAAATTTTATTGCCTGACATTTAGGCATGATGGTCCAGATCGGCATGGTTTTCCCTATACTGCACCCGGAATCAAGTCGCGCATCCATGGC
This sequence comes from Flavobacteriales bacterium, assembly GCA_020437905.1. Classification (GTDB taxonomy): domain Bacteria; phylum Bacteroidota; class Bacteroidia; order Flavobacteriales_F; family PHOS-HE28; genus PHOS-HE28. Next base: position 15,065 of record JAGQVN010000161.1, on the reverse strand, counting down.
GAGAAAGAAAAAAGAGCTGATACTTACCCAACCGATCAAGGAGGGGGTCAAGTTGATCAAGGTGCGTTTGGACGAACGGACCACGATCACGATCTCCAACATCAAGAAATTGGATTTCTGGAAAAAGCGCTATCCCAAGGCCAAGGTCATCGATTGAGGCTTGCTCGTGCCACAGCGGTCCAGGGATCATGCATGATGTGGTTTGAGCGTTCCATCATGAAGCCGTTCCAAGTCCTGCCCTTTGTTGCAGGCCTTCTCGTTTCTTGCGGGGCAGGTGCCCAGCCTGATCGGACCGACCAAAGCGAACGAGGATCCATGCCGGAGAACCCATATTACAGCAGAACGGATACAAGTGCCTTGAGGTTGGACGAAGCGACCTGGAGGGAGGTCCTCTCCGAAGAGGTGTTCTACATCGCCCGCCAAAAAGGCACGGAGCGCGCCTTTACTGGGAAATATTGGGACCACGAAGGGATCGGCAGCTATTACTGCGCAGCCTGCGGGAACGCCTTGTTCCGTTCGGACAGCAAGTTCGCTTCCTCATGCGGCTGGCCCAGTTTCTATGAGGCCTTGCGCCCAAACTCGGTACGTTATCAGGAGGATAGGAGCCATGGTATGATCCGGACAGAGGTGCTTTGCGGCCGATGCGATGGTCATCTGGGTCACATTTTCGATGACGGTCCGCCACCAACGGGAAAACGATTCTGCATGAATTCCATCGTGCTCGATTTTGAACCGGATGGAGATGCTCCCATGGACGAATAGCATTGATCCTGCACCCAAAGGTTTCCAAATAATGCCTGTATCCGTGCGAACGGCATCGGCACAGGATCGGTCTTAGGGTTATCTTTGAAAAGTCCGGTGCTCGTACCGGGCAGACTTGTTGCGCAACCCTTAACGAATCAGATCATGCGAAAACTTCTACTCGCAGCCTTGCTGCTATTCTCGACGACCTACGCCACCGCGCAGGTCATTGTGTTCGTAGAGCAGCCACCAGCCTTGGTGGGTAGCTATGATTTCACTTGGGCCGAACCCGGTGGATGGGGTACTCCGGACCTTCTGGATCCTTTGAATGCAATTACCGGTGTTCTTGCGTTCGCCAGTGACGGGACCAGCGCAGATTCATTGGCCTGCAATGCATTGGCCAACGGCCCTGATGTAGCGGGAAAGATCGCGGTGATCTACCGCGGCGATTGTGAGTTCGGCGAAAAATCCTTGAACGCACAGAACGCGGGAGCCATCGGCGTGGTGATCATTAACAACATCCCCGGTGCCCCGATAGCCATGGGTGCCGGCGCGCAGGGGGCTAATGTGACCATTCCTGTGGTAATGATCACCGACGTGGATGGTGCCTTGCTGAAGAGCGAGATCGAAGCTGGAAATGTGACCATGTTCATTGGCAATAAGGCCAATTTCTACGATGACGACATCGGGTTCTTCAAGCAGCATGTCGTTGTTCCGAAGGCGGCCGGGAACCCATCACTGGTCTCAGCGGATGACACCGAATACAATTTCGAGGTCGGCGCCTGGATCATCAACTACGGGAACAATGATCAGTTCGGTGTGACCCTGAACGCGGTTGTGGTGCAGGGAACGGATACCCTCTACAACGAGACCAGCCTCGGGACCGACATCCTGAGTGGGGATAGCGCCTTCTACCTATTGCCCACCTTCAGCCAGCCAACCTATGGCGGCAATTATGTACTGACCTACACGGCCGAACTGGCGACCGATGAGTTCGATGACGATAATCGATTCACCGCCGACTTCCAGGTCGGTAGCATCTTCACCTATGCCCCGATCGACACAGGTACCGACCTGCCGATCAGTGCGGCTCACTTCCGTCCTGCTGATGGGACCGGCTCCTTCGGCAGCTGCATCCATTACCGCGATGCGAACGCAAGCCGGATGGCCGCTACGGGTCTTTGGGTCTCTGGTGCCGCTGCAGCCGAGGACTCCATGGTTGGAAAGTTCCTTGAGATCACCGCACTGGATTGGAACGATCAATTCGTTGACGTGGACGATCCCAATTTTGATATCGCGAACATCGTCGATGTCGGTTTCGGGGAGTACCTCTACCTCACGGACCAGGATGCGGAGACCATCTTCGTACCGTTCAATCAACCCGTGGAACTGGTCGACAACCAACGTTACCTGTTCTGCGTAACGGCGTTCACCACGGACATCTTCCTTGGGTACGATACCCGTTACGACTACGTGCAGCATATCGACCAATACGGCCAACCAGTATCCCTGCTCAACAACAATGGACAGTGGTTCTCCCAAGGTTTCGGAACGGATGTGACGGCCAGCATCGGCATTCAAATGATCGATGTGAACACCGTGGGCATCAATGATGCGGACCCCTCGGATGAGCTGGGTGCCTATCCGAACCCGACGGATCGGATCGTTCGGATCCCGCTCTCCGGGTTGAACGGTCCCGCTGTTCTGGATGTCTTGGATATGCAAGGTCGGCTCGTGCGCAGCGAACAGGTCTCGCTCGCTGGAGAAGGTTCTCTGGTCCTTGATCTGGGCGACCTCGATAATGGAGCTTACCTGTTCAATATGCGCTACCAAGCCGGTGGGAACAGCAGTTTCCGCGTTGTCTTGAGCAAGTAGGTCATCTGTCCGATCCAATAAGAAAAGGGCGTCCTCGGGCGCCCTTTTTTATTTTGCAGGCAACGTTGGTCGCATTCGACGGGTCCATCTGAAGCATCCACGTTCCATGAGAACGAGCGCCTGTACCGCTTTATTCCTGATCGGGACCTTGCTTCAGGCTCAAACCTGTTTCTACGTCCACACTATCGGTCAGGTCCCAGTGGCACCCGACGACCAGACCCCGGTCTCGCTGGTCATCTCAGGGGACCTCAGCAGTTCCGGGGCATACATCGTTTCGGCATGGGCGTCGGTCGCAGGGGGTCAGGTCACGGTGGAGATCAGCTGCACGGACCCCGGCGGGCTCGCTGTTCTTGTACCTCATGATGTGACCATTCCGCTCGGGCTCCTGGATCCGGGCATATACAGCATTGTGTTCAACAGCCCAGGAACAGCCGACCTGGCTCCTCCGTCACAGCACCAGTTCGAGGTCTTGGGAGGCACTGGATTGTGCGATAGCCTCGCCATCCTGCACGTGGGATGGCATCCTTTCAATGACCAGGGTTTGCTGGTGACCCTATTGAATTCAGGCTCCGGATCCTTCCCCGATCCATGGATGGTCCTTCATACCGGAAACGGAGATACGCTCGGCGTGGAGACCGTTTCCTGGCCAGGTCTGAACGGTACCACCGACCATATCCTGAACATTCCGATCGGCATTACACCACCATCGGGTCTTTTTAATGCGACCTTGGAGCTGTGGACGGACAGTGCGGCCCAACCGACCTGTTCATGGGAGCTGGACCTTTCCTTGTGCCCCGAGGATAGCTGTACCATGCTCTACCCGAGGATCGGCAACTTCGGTGGTGCATTGGTGGATGCCACCTATCACTGGGTGCTCATCGACCAACAGACCGATACGGCAGGGACAGGATCCATGGACCTGTCCGGAATGATCCAGGAGGGGCTCGACAGCATCTGTGTGGCACCGGGCACCTATTCTTTGCACATGTGGAGCGATCCTCCGTTCACCGGAGGGCAGCTACAATACGGTGTTGGCACAGGCGAGAACAGTGCCGGCCCGGGGCTGGATGCTACGTTCGCTCAAGGAACGGATCCCAATGTGATGAACGTTCCGTTCTATCAGCCCTGCTCGGGCTCGACGAATGATGTGAACGGCAATGCACCTCGATCTTCACTGCGATGGGGAAGGCTCGGAGCAGGGTTCTGGATCGAGGACCAAAGTGGCAGCCCGCTCGGAGCGGTCGTGGTTTGTGATGCTTCCGGTCGCTCGATCGTCGATCGGCTTGGCAGGGATAGCCTTATCCGGATCGATCTGGAGGGTGTGCCCGCAGGAATGCTGATCATCTCCCTTCCCGAGCGACCGGGTGTGGTTGTTCGCATCCCTTGGACGGGGTCGTAGGTCACCCGAAGGTCCTACCTTGTGCCATCATGCCCAGCTTCGATATCGTATCCAAAGTGGATGTGCAGACCCTCGACAACGCTGTGAATACGGCGAAACGAGAGGTCGAGAACCGCTATGACCTGAAAGGGTCGAACAGTGACATCGTCCTGGACCGCAAGGCGCTCACCATCAAGTTGAGCACCGAGGACAACATGAAAATGGATGCCATCGAAAAGATACTGCTGGAGCGAAGCAGCAAGCAATCCATTGATGTCAAAGCCTTCGATCTGTCCCAAGAGCCTCAACCGAGCGGGAAACTGGTGCTGAAAACGATCGTCGTGAAACAGGGGATCGATCGGGAGAGCGCCAAAAAGCTCGTCAAGTTCATCAAGGACAGCGGGCTCAAAGTGCAGCCACAGATCATGGACGACATGGTGCGCGTAACCGGGAAAAAGATCGACGATCTGCAGGCCGTCATTGCAAGTTGCAAGGCCAAGGACCTGGGATTGCCGCTGCAATACGAGAACATGAAGAGCTGAGGCTCGATCGTTCAACTTGAATGGGAAAGATCGAGCTCATTTCCTCCAGTATACGCATCGGACGCAACAGTCACCGGATCGCGCTCTTCCTCGAACGGCTTGCGTCCTCGGTCCCTGAGCATGCGTGCTCAATTCTGGACCTGAACACATTGTCGCTGCCCTTGAGCGAAGAACGGATGGAATACCTGGATCGGGTGCCCGAGGGCGTCGAACAGTTCGCTCGGCGAGTTCAACGCGCTGATGGGATCGTTCTGATCGTTCCGGAATACAATGGGGGTTATCCGGCTTCCCTCAAGAATGCGATCGACCTCCTTCACAAGGAGTGGCGCACGAAACCTGTGGCGTTCGCAACGGTCTCCACGGGTGCGTTCGGGGGTTCCCAGGTGATCACCTCCCTGCAGTTCGTATTGTGGAAAATGGGCGCGCTCACCGTTCCGGGACCAATGCATGTTCCGTTCGTGGATGGCGCATTCGGTCCCGATGGCACTCCCAACGAGCCGGAGATCTGGGAGGAAAGGGGGGGTGCTTTGTTGAAGAGGCTGGGATCTTACATCAGGGCTGCCACCCACCTGAGGTGACCGTTCGAACAACAAGGAACGCGCCTTACGGGGCGCGTTCCAGGTTCGAGTGATACACGGCTTACGGGCCGTTCGGAGGCTTTTGGCGCCCAAGGGGCAATTCCTCCAACACCACCAATTTCCTCGGTCTTACGGGACCGATGTTCGAGCGGCCTTACGGGGCCGTTCTTTCAGTTCAACGTAGAACGATCGAAAATGGTTCCCTTCGAGGAAAATAACCCGGTGCGGTGCTCAGAACATCCGTTCCCCCTGAAGGAACATGACGAAGATGAAGGTCATCAGGAAGTGATGCATCAGTAGCAGCACCGAGACCAGCGTCAGCATGGTCTTTCCACTTCCCTTCAACTCGGGGAACAGGCGTTTGTTGTTCACGGCGATGATCGGCAGCGGCACCGCGGCGAGCAGGAAAGTGATGGCCAATGCCTTGTAAATGAACACATTGTCCAAGACGCCGAAGAAGAGATGGCCGTAATAGAACACAAAGCCTACGAAGGCCATGAGCGCCAGCCTGACGAATATGCGAGCTTCTGCGACCATTTTGGTTCGGGGTTCCATAGTCATAGACGCACGCTTCCTACGAGGTTGCGTCCAAAATGGTTGCTGACTTATGCACAGCATTCCAAGGATACATGGACCGGTTCCTGCTTCGCTAGTTGCCTAAAAAATGCGTGAAGAAGGGATCCGCCCCGACCGTCCATGCCAAAAGGATAGGCTACGGCATGCGGTCAGGGTTCCGGCACGGGCACAAGCTGCGGGTTCGAGGCCAGCAGCTCGTTGAAGGCCGCTTGATAGGCCCAGCTGAACTCCTTCCACGAGCGCTGAGGCTGCTCATCCAGGAACCGGACGATCCGCACGTCGAGATCCCGATCGAACCGATCGGGCTCCGAATAACGGATCCATTGCACCTTGTTCATGCGATGCTTCTCGATCTGACGCGCAATGGTCCCGCGATGCAAGGCCAGGATCGGAAGCACCTTGTCGCTCAGGTCCAGATAATTGTCCACATCGATCTCCGCAGGGTTCGAGTGGCCCAGGTTATACCGCACGATGACCGTATCCCATGGCACTATCGACAAGCCACAAAGGACGAAGAACGCAGCCCAGGAGTTCGTTCGCAGGAGATACGCCGCGCTTCGGCGTCGGCGTATCTTGATGAACAAGGTGACCAGGCCAAAGAGAACAAGGAGCAGGAATACGAGCACACCGATCCGCTTATAGGCCAGTCCATGAAAACCGATGTAGTGGTAGTTCCTCAGGAACACGGAAATGGCAAGCACCGCGTTCTGGGCGATCCAGAGTCCCGCCAGGAACTTCAAGGGACCCACCCGGGAGTAGAAGTTCAGGTTCCCTCGGAACAAATGGAGCAGAATGAGCATGCTGAGCAGGATGCTTGCCACCAGGACCCAGGTACCCTCATGCACCAATTGTCTCAGGTCGGACCCTTCAGGCACCGCGTATCCGAACCAGAACTCGTCGATATCAAGCACGTTGACCACAAGCAAAAGCATATTGACGACCGTCAGGAACAGCACAGCGGAGCTCCTTTCCCGCTCCAAACCCATGGTCGATCCCGGGGACCAGGAATTCCGTGCCTTGCGATTTCCGCGTTGCAGCAGATCGGGAGCATCCATTTCATGCAGGAAGAATGCTGTTCGGGCAGGTCGCAGGATGGCCCCGGCCGCGATCAATGACCCAAGCCCAATGAACGCGGTGCGCCGGTTCAGAACGCTACTCGAAAGGTCCCGGATGAGCCTTGCCAACCCATCCACGAAACCCGCTGTGAGCTCATCGAAGCGCGGGTTCGCTTCGCGATACAGAGCCAGGTATATCGTGGCGATCAATATCGGTACGAGCACTACACGGGACCAATACCAGCCTCGGCTGCCGGCTCGTCCGTTCGTGACCTTGGTCCCGATCCATGTCCAGGTGCGCAAGGGTACGGAACCCATCTCCAAGATGGCTCGGGGAATCACGAACATGGTCGAACGGAGCTCAGGAACCCGGGCAAGCACGCTGAATGCCAGCAGGGAGGTCCATGCGGCAACCACTGCGATGGTACTGTCATGGACAAGGACCATGGTCGCACTGATCACCAAGCACACGGCCGCCAACCGCGCGGACGGTGAAAGACCGCGCCAACCGCGGTCCAGCGTGATCACAGTGCCGAGCACTAGGAGGAACACGGTCAATCCCAGCCCGGTGCCATGTCCCCATAACAACCGATCGAAGCACAGGGTGGCCAATAGGATGCCTGGGATGGCAGCATGTCCCGTCACCCGACGGCGATCCTTTTCCAGGATCTGTGGCGAAGAACGATCCGCTTCCAGCATGATGAACAAGGAGGGTTGAACGGGTACAGAACGCAGGAAGAACGGGTTCTCGAGCGGATAAGTATGTCGGGATCCCCGATCGACCCCTGCGAGATCGCTTCAATGGACCAGCAGCAGGGCCAGCAGCGCTCCGACCACAACAGCCCCGGAACGACCGGCATCGAAGCGATGATCAGGTGCGCTCTCGAAGATGATCGTGGTGCTGATATGCAGTAACATGCCCAATGCGATCGCAAGCGCGTTCAGCAGGTAGGTCCCGTCAGATCCGTGCCCGATCAGCCCACCCGCAACGATACCCAATGGCCCGGCGCTGGCGAATCCTATCAACAGCAGCCAACCTTTGAACTCCGGCACATCCGATCCACGAATGAGCGAGGCAAGGGCAAGGGCCATTGGGAACTTGTGAAGCAGGACCCCGATCAGAAAAGGTCTGTCGGCGGCGACCGCTGGTTCCGCGAACGGCAAGCCCTCTACGAACGCATGGATCCCCAGCCCAAGCATCACCACGAATGGAACGCTGCCTTGGCCCCAGGCATGCATATGCCCATGCTCGATCCCATGACTGAAATGTTCCAGAACGACCTGCAACATGAACCCACCAAGCAACCAAAGACCGATCCTTTCACCTCCGCTCTCATAGAGTTCGGGCAACATGTGAAGGACCGCGACCGCCAGAAGAAAGGCGCCACCGAACGAAAGGAGGATCCTTGACCACGATCTCCCGGGTCGCAACCATTGCACCACGGCACCAGCGAGCAATGGGATCAGAAAGAACGTGGCAATGACCAGCACGATCGCTATTCCGGTTTTCGAGCCCAAAGAACGCAACGATCCGATCGCAGCGGATCGAAAGGGGTCATCGGCGGACCGTCCGTTAGCCCTTCCAAATTCGCGCCGGACCGCAGCACCATTGAAACCAGATCTTCCCTGCGATACAACCGCACATGCTCCTCGAAGCGACGTTCCCTGCCAGCACGTTGAACGACGATCTCCTTAACGATGCGACCGTCAACGATGCTCCTTCGCAAGGCGAAATCCGTGTCCGCTCGCACCACGTTCTCCTCTGGGACCAGTTCTTGTTGCACTTTGATGGTGTTCATGAAGTCAAGGACGAACAAGCCTCCCGGCTTCAATGCGGTGATCGCGGTCCGCATGATCGCCTCATCGTCCGCCGGATCGTCCGTATAGCCCAAGCTGCTGAACAGACAGACGACCAGATCGAAGGCTTCGATGGCGAACACCTCGCGCATATCATGGACGTCGAACGTTGCCCCGGGGACCTTGGCGCGGGCCTCCTCGATGCTGCGTTGCGACAGATCGACGCCATGCACGTTCAAGCCAAGGTCGCGGAACGCCCGTGCATGTCTTCCTCGACCACACGCCATATCCAGCACGCGAGCGCCAGGGGCAAGCTGCGCTCGCTCAACGATCGACCTAGCCCAGGAGCGCGCTTCGGTCTCGTCCCGATGTCCGTACAGCAGCGTGTATTCTTCAGTACAGAACCATTCCTCATACCAGGAAGTACCCATGCGATCGGGTCCGAAATTAAGCGACATACCACGTTGAAGGGCCCTAACTTCGCGGCATGCGCGCAGCGATCGCTGTCCTGACGTTGGGCGGCCTGGGTCTCGTCTCCTGCCAGAAGGAACCGGAGCCGATCGGTTCCGACCAAGTCCTGATGGTGGTGGATCAGGCTATTGCCGAACGTTGCCTGCTGCCCCTATGGCCCGTTTTCAACGACCTGGGCATCGGTCCCGGAAATTGGGGCGGCCACAACTCGAACGCATGTCTTGTGCTGGACAGCATCCAGGGCGATACTGCCGGTTTCCCGTCGAATGGGACCGTCACGGCCTTCCTAAGTTTCGAAGCCATGGGTTGTTCATCTCCGGATGGGGCCATCCGCTCTGGTGCGCTCATCGTCACGTTCGGATCGGTGGACTCCACCGGAGCGCTGCATGGACGATTCCGCGCACCGGACCTCCTGGTGGATGAGCACCGTGTGCGCATGATGGCGACCTGGCAGGGGACAGGGGTTTCGGAGTGGATGTTGATGGTCGATACAAGTTCGATCTTCTTCAACGGAGATTGGAGCAGGCGATTCACAGGACGCTTGGACCAGCGCCTGATCGAAGGTGAACGGGACGGCAACTTGGATGAGGATGCCTACCACATCAGCACCGAACTGATCGGACGGGACCGGGACGGAGCCTCCTTCGGCTGTTCGACGACCACTGAACTCCGTCTCGAGATGTCCTGTAAGTGGATCGTATCGGGCGTGGAACGCTTCGATGCGTCGGATGAACTGGCGCGCGAACTGGACCTGGGAACCGGCTCGTGCGACGACCTGGCCCGGATCACTGCGGAGAACACGGTGTTCGGGTTGACAATTCCGTGAATAACTCTGCACGCGATCAGCGTGCATGCCCTCGCGACCTTCCGTTATTTGCCAACACCACGCGAGGAAACGGATGCTGGATCGCATATACGACCTGTACAACGAAATGGAGCGAAAGCAGGTCATGCTGTCCTTCACAGGGGACCTGTCAGCGGAATTGATCACCGCGCTCCTTGGCTTGGTGGAACGAAAACTGCTTGGCTTCGAAGAGGATGTACGGGTCCGGAAAAGGGTTTTCAACGTGGTCATGGAATGCCTGCAGAACCTGTATCATCACAACGGAGGAGAACGGGCTGCTGAAGGCGCCTCCGGAGACCCGCATGGTGTGGTGATGATCGCCAGGGTCGAGGACGGCTATTCCGTGCTTACAGGGAACTTCATGGCCGGCAGGGATGTGGATGACCTAAAAGCCCATCTGGACCACATCAATTCGCTGCCTCCTCAGGAATTACGAAAGGCCTATCAAGCACGGTTGTCCGATGGACGATATACGCAGCAAGGTGGTGGTGGTCTCGGGATCATGGAGATCGCCCGAAAGAGCGGGAACAAGCTCGAGTACGGCTTCGTGCCCTGTGACCGGGACAATGCATTCTTCAGTTTGAACGTGAACGTGACCAATTAGATCGACCCATGGAAGCGCTTGTCATCGAAGGGACCAACAAGACCCCCTCCATTCATTTCGATGCGACCACAGGTCGCTTGGAAATGCGTGGCCGTTCCATCCCGGAGAACTCCATTGATTTCTACAAGCCACTGATCCTGTGGATCGATGGTTATGCGCGATCACCCAAGCCTCGTACCGTCCTGCATGTCCAGCTCGAATACTTCAATACCAGCAGCTCCAAGTGCATCCTGGACCTGTTCAAGAAGCTGGAGTCCATCAGAACCCTAGGACATGATGTTCTGGTGAACTGGCACTACGAGGAAGATGACGAGGACATGCTGGAGGCTGGTGAGGACTATCAAGCGATCATCAATATCCCGTTCAAGATGATCCAGATCCAGGAGGCGGGTCAATAGGCGCTTCCTTTCCTCATCCGAAGAGCGCTTCCCATACGTCCTGTTCTTGCCATCAGGTTCGGGAAGAACTCATGGCGCAGGGCCAGTGCGAACAGGAAGGACATGCTCCACAGCACCAGGATGTTCGCCCAGAAGGTCGGGATCCTCAGTCCGAAGAGGAACTTGCTCGGTGCGTAGAAATGGGCCCCCAGGAAGGGCCGATCGGGGCGCTCCAGATAGACCGGGTCGCTCTTTTGCACCAGTTGACCCTCGTATTCCACGATCACGTTCACGTCGTTCCGATTCGTGACGAATTCAGCGAGCTCATCGTTGCGATGCCTATCCAATAGCTCGAAATAGGCCGCCCGCTTTTCGTCATTGCCGGTCAGTTCGGCGATCGTTGCCTCCTTGGCTTGCTCAGCTTCCTTGTACACGCGACGATAGTGCATCACCAGTACGTCCAACGCAGCATCCACCTCGTCCAACAGGTGCCCATCCACCTGATCCAAGGAAAGCAATGCAGGGAGCGGGGAACGGAAACCCTGCAGCGTCCATTCCTCCTTGGCAAGCTCGGCCCTCAGCAGTTCCAGGTCCCGCTCGCGGTCCTTCAATTCCCGAGGCTGTCCCAACACTGAACGGATGTCCGCAGCACGATGCTGCAGGTCCTTCACCCACAGGTCCTTTTTCCAATTGGCCAACTTCATGCGCTGATCGAACGCATAGAACTGGCGCTCATACGCGTTATCCTTGAACTGCTTCACGGCCAGGCCCTCATAGGCCCAGCGGGAAGCCATGATATTGCCGATCCAGGGCACGCTGTTCTGGGATGCGAACCAGGGATGCAGTTTGTCGAACTTCACGATGACCCCGCTGAAAAGAAGCTGGGGGATGATGAGCACGGGAATAAGGATGTAAATGACCTTGGCCGAGTTGAAGCTCTGGCTGACGTTCAATCCAAGCACGTTCGCAAAACAGGAGGTGGTGAAGAGCATGGCCCAATAGGGGAAGGCCATTCCGCGGATATCCAGGACGTATTGGGCCACGGCTATGAACAGTGCGGACTGCACGGCACTGATCAGGAACAGGATGGAGATCTTGCTGAGCAGATAACTGGAAGTGCTCAAGGACAGGAATCGTTCACGCTCCCTGATCTTTCTGTCTCGGATGATCTCCTCGGCTGCGACGGTCAACCCAAGGAAGAGTGATACGATCACGGCGATGAACAGGAACTGAGGGATGTTCTCGTTGTACCTGAAGACATACGAGGTTCCTTCACCACCGTTCCGCTGGAAGCGCAGGAAGAAGGTCATGACCAGGGCCAGGACCGGGGCTTCCAGCACATTGATCAGCACATATTGCCGATTGGCGAGCTTCGATAGGATATCCCGGAGGAAGAACACCCTGAACTGCTTGCGCTTGTCCGGGGCCCGGAACGTGCTTCGGGGTATGCTCCGTTCGTCCTGTAGCTCGACGCTCCGGCCATCCATCTGGGCACGGTAAACCTCGTTCCACGCCTCGGGTCCGATGCGGCGCTGATCCGTTTCGATCCCATACTCATCCACCAATTTGGCCTCCAGGATGTTGAAGATCTGCTCCGGGTTCACGTTCCCGCAGGCCCGGCATGGACCTTCGTCACTGTTCACCTGGCCCGTGACCCGTTTGAAGTAGACCACCGACTCGACCGCATCGCCATAATAAACGGGATAGCCTTCCTGGTCGATCAGCAGCAACCGATCGAACAGCTTGAAGATGTCCGAGGAGGGCTGATGGATGACAACGAACACGATCCGCCCTTGGAGCGCGAGCTCCTTGAGCAGGTCCATGATGTTCTCGGAATCCCTGGAGGAGAGCCCGGACGTGGGTTCATCCACGAACAGTACGCTGGGTTTGCGTATCAATTCCAGCGCTATGTTCAATCGCTTCCGCTGCCCGCCGCTGATCGTCTTTTCAAGCACGTTCCCGACCCGAAGGTCCTTGGACTCGTACAAGCCCAGCGATCGCAGCATGTCCAGGACCTTCTCCGTAATGCCTTCATCGCTCTGGTCGCCGAAGCACAGCTTCGCGTTGAAGAACAGGTTCTGAAAAACGGTCAATTCCTCGATGAGCAGGTCATCCTGTGAAACGTGCCCGATCACACCACGGATCAGATCGGCCTGCCGGTGGACATCCACACCATTGATGGTCACGCGCCCTTCGGTGGGGGTGAGGTTCCCATTGAGCACGTTCAGCAAGGTGCTCTTCCCGGAACCGCTTCCGCCCATGATGCCGATCAACTTTCCCGATGTTTCCGCCAGCTCGAGATCATGCAACCCATACCGCCCGTTCGGAAAGCGATAGGTGATGTGTTCCGCGCGGAATACGATGGGGCGCTGGTCCCTTCCTTTCAGGAATCGACCGAGGATATCACTGTAATAAATGGTCCGTCCGCTGGACGGCTTGAGCGAGGAGCCGTTCGAAAGCACGTAGTGCTGCCTCGCATCGATCATCCGACCGTTGAGGAGCACCTTTCCCCCTCCCGTATAGCGCATGACGAACAGGTCGACGCTCGGGACATGCAACACTCCGATCTCGCCATCGAGGCCGTGGGCGTGCAAATGCTTGCTCCGTTCCGCCGTGGTCCCGGTATCCCCGTTGATCACCAGGAGCTCCTCCGCGTCACCCAGAGAGCCGCGCTCCATGTCCACAAAGGATTCACAAAGCCCGAACTCCTCGCGGGAAATATGGAAGCTGTCCGCCACCGTTGAAACGAACTCACGCTCCTGATCATTGACCCCGGCACCCTGCTGGATGAATTCCAGGAGGTGCACGAGCACGACGAATTTCTGGCGCTGGTTCAGCTCCTCGTTGATCTGCGCACAGATCCGCAGGACCTTCACGGAATTGAGCGATGTGCGCTTACGGCCGGAGCGTTCGCTCGATGTGGAGGAATGGAACGCTTGAACAAAGCCATCGAAGGTGGCCAGATGGACCTGCGCGAACTCTTCGCTGAACTGGTTCCTCAGGAACCTGGCCACAATGGACCGCCCTCCTTCCGGCTGGTCCGCATTCCCATCGTCCGCATCGGCGATGATGGCGAACAACTGCAACAAGGCTTTAAGGATCTTCTCGCTCATACAAGGACGCCACGCCGGAGGGCCGGAATGCGAACACCCCTCTTACGGAAGGGGTGTTACAAGGTTCCCGGGGCCGGGAAGGATCCTAGTTCTTGAAGCCGATGAGCATGACCGCGCAACCCGAGCCGGCCTTGGATGGGTCCAGTTGGGCCTCGATGGTCACGTCCAAGGTATTGGCCACGGCCAGGTCCCAGTACGGTTCCATTCCCTGCTCCTTGTTGGAGAACAGGAGATTCCGTTCCTGATCATAGACCGAAAAGACCAAGTTGCCGTCCGAAAGACCACTGCAACCAGCAACGCGGTAGGTCGTGCCACCAAAGAGGGTCAGTGAAAACTCAGCGAGCTCATCCTCATACAACAGTGCCCGATAGAACTGGCCATCCGGTATGTATGCCTGCGTGATGTGCGCACTACAGAGCGTGGCGATCGTATCACATTGTGCTGCCGCCCGCAAGCCGGTCAGGAGCATCATGGCCAGGATCAAGGATGATAGAGACTTCCTCATGATCAGTTGAAATGCTTGTTGCGCATGACGGCCACCCGGTCCGAGATGGCTGCGACCTGCTCCATGTCGATCTCCACGGTGGAACGGCTGTTGATATAGGTGGTCTTGTCCTTCACCGTGGTCACAGGCTCTTCATAGGTATAGGTAGTGGCGATCCCCTGATAGACCACCCCGAGGTCCCGAAGATCGGCGCACAAGGCAGCGCAGGAGCCGTCCTTATCACCCTCCTCGAGCAGGCTCACCAAGTCCTTCAGGGCCCGTCCCTGGGAACCGATGCGATCCATCAGCCCCTTATCCTGGCTGGACGTAGCGGAAATCACGCTCAAGTGCAGGGTTTCGATCCAACCACCGGCCAGGATCAAGGCGGACAGGTCGTTCCGATCGTTCGCCTTCAGGTACTGGTCCGCACTTTGAAAGGCTTCACCGCTCAGGCGAAGCAAGCTGTCCTCCTGATCGACGTGGGCTTTGAACCGTTCCATCAGGGCCTTGTCGAAGGCATTGGTCATTTCCAATTGAGCGCTCAGGCTTTCGACAGCCTTCAACGACTTCATCGCCCCTTGCCCGTCCCCATGAATGGTCCGGTAGGCCAGGTCAGCCCCGTACGCGCCC
>JAGQVN010000014.1 GCA_020437905.1 Flavobacteriales bacterium | reverse complement strand
TCTCATACCCATGGAACGTCCCAAAGGTAACAATGGTTTCAATAAATCTTTACATTAAGTTAACATTGGATGGGAGCGGGGTATCCCGCTCCAGGATCGACTACCGCCTATTTTTGGCCGCCTAGCGCGGTAGGTACCGATGGTCTTCAGCTCCCCGGTCTTCCTCTTCCTGTTCCTACCCCTGGTACTGCTGGTGGTCCTGGTCCTACGGGACAGGAAGCAACAGAATGTAGCACTGCTCGTTGCCAGCCTGTTCTTCTATTCCTGGGGTGAAGGTGCGTACCTGCTGCTCATGCTTGCCCTTGTGCTGGTCAACTACCTGTGCGCACTGGCAAGAGAGCGTTGGGCGACCGGTAGCTCCTCGGTGATCATTGCGGTGGTGCTGAACCTGGGCGCTCTCCTTTGGTTCAAGTACGCGAACTTCCTTGTCGCCTCCCTGAACGTGGTCCTGGCCAAGGTCGGGGCCGAACCCCTCCACTTGGATCCGGTCCATCTTCCGATCGGGGTCTCCTTCTTCATATTCCAGGGCTTGTCCTACGTCATCGACGTGCACCGAGGCCAGGCGAGCGCCCAGGGATCCCCGGGAACGGTCGCCTTGTATATCAGCCTGTTCCCCCAATTGATCGCCGGCCCCATCGTTCGGTACAGGGATGTGGCGGAGCAGATCGGTTCGCGTTCCCTATCGCCCCCATTGTTCGCGAGCGGTATTCGCCGCTTCGTGGTAGGGCTTGCCAAGAAGGTATTGATCGCCGATCAGGTGGCCCGGATCGCCGAGCCCATCTTCTCCCTTTCGAGCACGGAGCTTTCACCGGCAGTGGCGTGGCTGGGCCTGGTCGCCTATGCGGTGCAGATCTACTTCGATTTCAGTGGCTATTCGGATATGGCGATCGGTCTGGGACGGATGTTCGGGTTCCGCTTCCTGGAGAACTTCAACAGACCGTACATCGCTTTATCCATCCGTGAATTCTGGCAGCGTTGGCACATCAGCCTGAGTTCCTGGTTCCGGGACTATCTCTACATCCCACTTGGAGGTAACCGTCGCGGCCCGATCAGGACCTATCTCAACCTGTTCATCGTCTTCTTCCTGACCGGCCTCTGGCATGGCGCCAGTTGGAACTTCGTGGTCTGGGGCCTCATGCACGGGCTTTTCATGGTGTTCGAGCGTGCCGGTCTGGGCAAGCTCCTGGCCCGATCCCCGAAACCCCTTGCGGGGGCGTATACGTTATTGATCGTCCTCCTTGCCTGGGTGTTCTTCCGGGTCGAGAACATCACGGAAGCATGGCACTATGTCCTCGCCCTGTTCGACACATCCGTCCATTCCGACCTGTCCTACGATCCGCTCCAGTTCATCACGCGCACGACAGGGTTGGCCATGTTGCTCGGTGTGTTGGGTTCCATGAACGTCCACGAGTGGATCGCAAGGGTCGTTCGTATCAATGCCAGTGGAGACCGCATCGGTCCAGGTCTGCGAGGGGGCATCGAAGTCGTCGGTATTGCTGTTCTGATGCTGCTTGTCGGGATGGAAGTATCGAGCAGTACGTTCAGTCCATTCATCTACTTCCGTTTCTGATGATGAACAGGCTCGGAAGGAACTGGTCGGCCCTGGCTGTTTCATTGTGCGCCTTTTTCGGCTCATGGATGTGGCTGCGCGTGGAACCGAGCGAAAAGGGGGTTTCGATCGTGATCGAGCTGCGAACCGACCATGCCGGAGAGCATCTGCTGTTCTACGACGGATCAGGTGAAGGCTACCATGTTGATCGATCCGTGACGTGCGAATCACGCCCCTCCGCAGAGGTCCAGCGCCTCACTTTTGAATTGCCCCCGGGGATGAACAGCTTGCGCGGGATCCGATACGATCCAGGGAAGGAGGCGCTTTCCCATGAACTGCATGCGATCCACATCCGAGGGAGGTACAGCACGCTTACGTGGTCAGCTGAGGATATCCGGGGCCTCTTCAGCGCCGTGAACGATATGGAGCCGTTCCCGGCGTTGGAGGACGACAAGGAAGGTCGGTCAGGGTCGCGTGAGCCATCGAAGGATTCGCATATCCTGCTGGAATGCACCGGGAATGATCCCTACATGGCTTCGGCCAAGGACCTGGACCCAATGACCCGTTCGGTCATGGACCCGGTGAGACCGGTGATCGGGCCCTTCGCATATGCACTGGTCATTGCGTTCCTCGCATACCTTGGTGTGATCGCATTTTTGCGGTGGCGATCGCAGGCGCACGGAACGATCTCGAAGCCTGCTTCAATTCGCAGGCTCGCCGCCCCCCGTCTTGGAACACTGCTCATTGCCTTGGTGATCGGAGCATTGACCATGGGCTTGCTCCACAATGTGAGCTTCCAGGAAAGACAGATCTTCGTCGATCTCGAGTTGATCGCCACCGAGAGCGACAACTTCCAGCTCTTCTTCGCCCGCAAACCAGGTGACTTCAAGGAAGGCAACTATGTGAATCGGCCGGTCCGGGGTTCCGATCGTGTTCAACTGGTTCGCTTTCGAATGCCCTTGGATACGTTGTTCAGCCACCTCCGCTTCGATCCGGGCAACATGCAGGACTCGCTCCTTTTGAAGGCGATGCACCTCCGATGCAACGATGAGGTCCGTTCCTTCGGCCCTGACGAACTGTATGAGATGTTCGACCCGAACGAACAGATCACCCGCTTCACGTTACGGGAGGACGGGGTGAGCATGGTGTTCAAGGACAATGACCCTTTTCTCTTCTGTGATGATAATCTGGGACCGGAAGTGAAGTACGTCTGGGAGAGCTCCGGTAATGGTCCATTGCCCTTCCTGTTCGGGACCATCGCTTTCCTTTTCACGCTATTCGCCAACTGGGACAGGCAGGTCTCGCATGCCACGGATGGGGCCGTCCGGAACAATGAATGGGCCATGGCCATCGTGTTCTCTGCGCTGCTCTCCATGCCTTTGCTGGCCGAGTTCCTTCCCATTCAGCCGCTGCTGGCGGACACGGAAAAAAGACCCTTGGCCGAGAGACCGCTGCTTCGGATGCATTCCCTGCTGAACTATCCCGACCGCTATACCAGGTACTTCGCCGATCATTTCGGGTTCCGTAAAGCACTGTTCCGTGCCAATGCCCTCTTCCATGCCTATGTGATCAAGGACTCCTCCATGCCGGACAATGTGGTCTTCGGCAAGGATGGGTTCCTCTTCCTGATGCGTCCCGGGGTGATCGATCAGTATCGCGGGGCATCGCTGTTGAGCGAACAGGAACTGACCTGGATCGGAGAGCGTCTCGAGAAACGCAGGAGGTGGCTTGCAGAACGCGGCATCAGCTACTACCTCTATTTCCCACCCTTGAAGGCCTCCGTCTATCCGGACAAGCTTCCCGGACCCTTCCGCCCCGTGCGCACGAGAAGTGCCTTGGATGAGCTGATCGACCATTTACGTGCCACCACCTCGATCCCGGTCATCGATAGCAGGTCCACCCTGATCGCTGGTCGATCGGTACGGGACACCTACTACACGACCGATATGCACTGGAACCCCTGGGGTGCCTATCTGGGTTACAAGGACCTTATGGGTAGGATCGTGGGAGATCACCCTGAGCTTGGGTCGGTATGCCTGGAAGAGGATTTTGCCGTGGAGGCGCATGAGAACGAGAATGGCGACCTGGCCATGCAGATCGCCATGAACGACCACCTGCGCAGGGTCACTTACATGATGGTGCCGAAGCATGGGGTCCGTGCCGAGGAGACCGCAGAGGAGGACCTGCCCGCATCGGCATTCTTCAAATACAAGCCGGTGTTCATGCGCGGTCCGGACCTGGAAGCACCGAAATTATTGATGTTCCGGGACTCCTTTACGGTGTACCTCATCCCCTACTTGAGCGAGCACTTCAGTCGCAGCGTATATGTATGGTCACCGGTGTTCATCCCCGACATCGTGGAAAAGGAAAAGCCTGACGTCGTGGTCCAGGAAATGCTCGAGCTGTTCATCACAGATCTGCTTGAGGACAAGCTGCACGAGGACATTTAGTCCCTGATCAGGGCCCGACCCGGAAATCGTGCGCACCGCGCGTCAGGTTCGGGTTGTAGCAGGGGTCATCGGCTATCAGTTCGGACCATCTTTCCTTGAACAAACCGACCTCTCTCAAGTGTCGCTCGTAGCTCTCCTTGGTCATGTGGGGATGGCCGCGCGTTAGTGATTCATAGTGGTAGAGCTCCACATGGGGCAGATAGACGTTGTGATACCCCTTTTCCGCCAGCCGCAGGCACAGGTCCACATCGTTGTACTCCACGGTGAACTGCTCGTCCCAACCACCTATCGCCTCCACCTTGCTCCGTTCCACCATCATACACGCGGCCGTGACCGCGCTGTAATTGTTGATGGTGTTGATATAATTGAAATATCCAGGTCCCTCCCTGGCCTGACCGACGAACGTGTGTCCGGCCACACCACCCAATCCGATGACCACACCGGCGTGCTGGATGGTATCATTGTGGTAGAGCAACTTCACGCCCACAGCGCCGGTCTGTGGGCGCTGGGACCATTCGTGCATGGCACGCATCCAATCGGCTCGCGTCACTTCGGTATCGTTGTTCAAATAGAGCAGGTGATCGCCGCGGGTCATACCTGCACCGAGGTTCATCAAGGCCGAGAAATTGAACGCCATGTCCGCGGCATGCCACTTGAACCGTTCGCCATGCTCCCGCTCCATGGCCTCGAAAAGCTGGAAGAGCGAACGCTCCTTGCTGCCGTTGCTCAGGACCACGACCTCGAAGTCCGGGTGATCGGTGACCTGCAGCACGGACCTTAAACAGGTGCTCAGGACATCTGCCTTGTCCTTGGTGGGAATGATCACACTGACCCTTCCCTTCAGATCGGCATCGAATCGAACGCTGTAACCGCGATAACCATCCAGAAAACGGACCCGGCCGGGCTCGCCTCTTCGCACCAAGGCCTCGTTCAGCGCACGTTTGGCAGCATCATAAGCATAGGGCTTGGCGTCTTCTCCGCTGGCCGCGGAAGCCGAATGGATACGCCAGTGGTACAATACTTTGGGGATGCGATGGATGCGCTGACTGCGCTCGGTGAAACGAAGCATCAGGTCATAGTCCTGACTTCCCTCGAAGCCTTTCCTGAACCCACCGAGCTCCTCCACAATGGTCCTTCGCAACACGACCAGATGACCGAAGTAGTTCCGGCTCAACAAATGGTCCGGGCACCATTGAGGCTTGAAATGAGGATCACTGTGCCTTCCAGCTTCATCGACCTTGTCCTCATCGGTGTAGATCAGATCAAGCTCCTTGTTCCTCTGAAGCACGCGGACCACATGGAACAGGGCATCCGGGGCAAGCAGGTCATCATGGTCCATGAGCGCCACAAAACTGCCCTTCGCGAGCTCCAATGCCGAATTGCTCGCTGCGCTGATATGTCCGTTCGTCCTGCGAAAGGTCACGCGTACACGCTTATCAGCAGCCATGTACCGTTCCAGGAGTTCCCTCACGGCCGGATCCTTGGAACGATCATCGGCGATGCAGAGCTCCAGGTTTGAGTAGGTCTGTCCCAGCACCGATCGGATCGCCTGTTCCAATGCCTCGATCGGTGGATCGAATACAGGCATGACCACGCTGATGAGCGGAGCGTCCCTCAAGGAAAGGACCTCTTCCCTCTGGTCCCGCAGATCGCTGCTCCGTGCAAAATTGGCCGCCATCCACTGATGGTACGGATCTCCCTGCACCATCGTCAGGTCCTGAACACCTTCGCCCTCGACCAAGATCCGGACACGTCTCTCCTCGGTCAGCAGATAAAGTGCCCGGAACACCTTCGCCAGGAATTTCCTGAGGATGCGCCTTCCCTTGGAGGATACCATGAATGCCGTCCGCCTCATCCATTTCCAACCACGTGAGCTGGTGCCGCTGGACGTCCGCAGCAATGCGCGCATCTTATGGTACTGTTTCCGCATGCGCCAGAGCTTGCTGTCCTCCATGCGGCGGATGCGCTCTTCATATTGCGTCAACAGTGCACGTAAGCCGTTCGCATGTTCTCTCTGGATATCGAGCGCCCGCATGACCTTGTCCAATTCGCCGACCAGGCGGTGGGCTTCCTCGGCCAGCTCCTCCTTGCGCAATTCAAGCAGCTTAAATGCCTCAGCCAATGATGCATTGGCCTTCTCCGATCCGGATAGGCGATCCTCGAGATCCGTCACGACCCGCCGATGCTCCCCGATCATGTCCTGCATCGCGATCCGGGCTTCCTGCAGTTCCTTCTCCGATCCGGCAGCGGATCGTCGAGCGTCCTCCGCCGTGCGCAGGGCTTCATCGCCGACCTTCCGAGCCTGGACGATCAATTGCCTATCATGCGCCTGGATCCTGTGCAACTCGGTGATCACGTGACGCGCGTGGGTCGCGAACAGCACCTGATGCTTGTCCGTGACATACCGCACGATGGCTGCGCGATGCACCGGGTCATCCGCCGTGGACAGCAGCGAACCACGCCTTACCCGATAGTGCACGTAGGGTTCCGGCAGGTGTACGGCCTGATGACCGTTCGCCAACACCCTGATCCAGAATTCCCAATCCTCGTAACCGGAACGCATCGCCTCATCGAAGCCGTTCAGCTCCTCCAAGACCTTTCTTCGGACCACCGCGCAGGCGTCGATACGATTGCCGACGAGCAGGTCGGAAATACCGTCGATGCGCTGATCCACGCGCCGCTCTCGATCACCGAACTCCAAGCGATCCGCGTATACGAAAGCCACATCAGAAGAAGCTTGCAGGACATCAGCGGCACGGGTCAGATACTCCGGTTCGACCATGTTATCCGCATCGAGGAACAGGATGTGCTCCGCCTTGCTGGACCGCCACCCTGTGTTCCTTGCCGCGGGAAGACCGGAATTGGGTTGATCGATGACCTGGAAGCCCCGGGAACGGAGCTGATCAAGGACCTTCAGGGTGCCCCTGTCGGTGGAACCATCATTCACGATCACAATGCCTTCCCCAGCCTGCCGATCCGATCCCAGGCTGCTCAAGGCATCTCCCAGGAAATGACCGTCATTGAAACAGGTGACCACGACATCCAAAGCGCCGCCCTCCTCTGGGTGGGCTCTCTCATAGCGTCCCGGTAGGATCATGGGTCCACAGGTATTCCAAGGATCCCATGGTAATGCATGCCGACCTCGTGCGTGGTCCCGATCTTGACGATCCTCCCTTTCTCCACGCACGCTGCCCGGTCGCAGATCTTCTGCAGTTCACCAAGGAAATGGGATACGAATACGATCGTGCAGCCTTTCCGCTTCAACTCATCGATCCGCTGATAGCACTTCTGCTGGAACGCAATATCCCCTACGGCCAGAACCTCATCGATAAGCAGCACTTCGGGGTCGTTCGCCGTGGCAATGGCGAACCCAAGACGAGCCATCATACCGGTCGAATAGCGCTTCACCTGCATCTGGAGATCGGCCTCGGTGAGGCCCGAAAAAGCGGCCACATGATCCAAGGAAGACCGCACCTCCGCACGCGAGTTGCCCATCAGGATCCCGCACAACCGAACGTTCTCCCATCCACTCAATTCAGGCTCCAGTCCGACTCCAAGCGCCAACATCGGGGCCACTCTTCCATTGACCCTCATCGCTCCCTCCGTGGGTTGTACGATCCCGGAAAGCAAGCGCAACAGGGTGCTCTTTCCCGAACCGTTCCTTCCGATCACACCGAAGCACTCCCCGCGATGAACGGTCAGGTCAATGTCGAAAAGTATGCGTTTACGTTCCAACAATCGTTTACCACCGATCGACACCAGGTATTCCTTGATCGAACGAAAACCATGCCGCTGCACCAAGTAGTCCACATGGACCCCGCGCAGCTCGATCATGGGTCCGTGGTCTTCCATCAGTAGTTCGCGATGTATCCGCGCTTCAGCGATCGATGCATGTTCCAGCCCATCAGCATGGCCACTCCGGCGTGAGCACCGGTGGTGAGCCACATGCCCATCGGAGGCACTTCCCCCAGGTACAGTACCTCACGGAACAGCAAAATGAAGTGATAAAGCGGGTTCAAGCTGGCTATCCATGCCAGATCTTCGGGAACCAGGTCCGGGGGATAGGCGATCGGTGTGAGGTAGAAGAAGGCCGGGAGCAACGCAGACCAAAGGATACCCACGTCCCTAAAGAACACGTTCATGGCCGCCAGGAACAAGGAAATGCCGAAAACGAACAAGGCAAAAAGCGCCACCGCGGGAAATATCAGCAGATGGGACCATTGAGGCTCCCAATCGAAGGCCATCATGATGGCAGCAAAGGGAATGAAGGACAACAACAGATTGAACAGCCCAGCCATCAATTGTGCAAGTGGAAAGACCAACGGGGGTACGGCCAGGGAACGGAGTACATGTGCGTTTTCGACCAATGAGCCTAATATGTGTGCGCTGGAAGTGGCAAAAAAGGACCAGAAGATCAGTCCCGTAAGCGCGAACAATGCGTAGTTCTCGATCTGGGGGAAGGCCCTGCTGAAGATGAACAGAAAGATCAACAGGAACAACAACGGGTTCAACAGGGTCCAGACGAAACCGAACAGGGAACTCTTGTACCTGAGCTTGACGTTCCTCCATGCAACGGCGGCAACCACGGACCACCGCCCATTGACCCTGCTCCCCACCCTTCGCACCCTGGCTCCTACGCGCGCGACCATGCCGCGTGCAAGTTAGTCCAAGCTCACAAGCCCCTCCGGCTAACTTCGACCCGTTCCCATGCGCATTTTGTTCAACGGAAGGTCCTTGCTGAGACCCACGAGCGGCGTGGAACGCTACGCTGAATGCCTGGCCGGTCTGCTCGGACGGACCGGTTATGACTTCCGTATCGTAGTTCCAGGACCTTCGGTCCCTGAGAGCATGCAAGGGAACAGAGATCTGGAGGTGTTCGGACGCTGGTCCGGCCATTTGTGGGAACAATTCGACCTTCCCCGTGCTGTAAGCAAGGCGGATCTCCTTGTCGGACCTGCCAATACCGGTCCCCTTGTGGTACGGAGGCAGCTGCTGACGGTTCATGACCTGGCCTGGCATTTGCACCCGGAAGGGTTTTCCCCGCGTTTCAGAGCTTGGTACGCATTCCTGATCCCCCGACTCCTTGCTCGTGTTCGTCATGTGATCACCGTGAGCGACCATGTCCGTCGGGAGCTCATGGAACACTTCGACATCGGACCCGACCGTATCTCAGTGGTACCTCCTTTCCTGGCAGGACGACCTGATGCGATCACCTCCGCGCCAGCGATCCATGAAAAGCCTTATTTTCTGGTCGTTGCCGCACAGGACCCCCGGAAGCGCATTGACCTCCTCTTGGAACATTACCGGAGCGGGCACTTCGCCGGATCCGACCTGATCATCGTAGGGCGATCAAGTCATGTGTTCAATGGAAAAAGCGCCAAGCTCCCCAAGGGTGTGCAGCTGCGTTCGAACATTTCGGAGACCGAACTGCATCTGTTGTATGATCACGCCACCGCCCTGGTCAACGCATCGAAGTATGAAGGGTTCGGGCTGCCGCTGCTGGAGGCCATGCAGGCAGGATGTCCTGTCATCAGCCACGACCTTCCGGTTCTCAGAGAGCTGTTCAAGGACGGACCGATCTTCATCGATATCTGTGACGGTGAAGCTCTGAGGTCCGCCTGCGAACGAGCGCTTTCGGGGACAAAGGACACGGAAGAACACGTAGCTCAAGGTATCGCGGTAGCCTCCGGCTTCAATGCCGTTCGAACGCTGAACGCCTTCAAGGGCGCGATCGGTTCTTCGCTGGAACACGGGTCATGAAGGTCGCGATCGTCCATGATTGGTTGGTGGTGAACGGGGGGGCGGAAAAGGTCCTGCGTTCATTGATCGATGTGTTCGACGGCGATGTGTTCGCACTGATCGATGTGCTGAATGCCACTGACCGGGGATCGATCCTCAAGGGTGGCCGTGCAGGAACCACCTTTCTTCAACGCCTTCCTGGCATCAGGCGACACTACCGATACTTTTTGCCGCTCTTTCCAACGGCCATCGAAAGCCTGGACCTGAGCGCATACGATCTGGTTATCTCCTCTTCCTACGCCGTGGCGAAGGGTGTGCGTACGCGGTCCGGGCAGACCCACATCTGTTACATCCACACACCCATGCGTTACGCCTGGGACCTGGAGGAAACCTATCTCCAAGATCACGGCATGGGGAGCGGTATCAAGCGTTGGGTGGCAAAGCAACTGCTTGACCGCCTGCGGAGCTGGGACCTTGGCACCAACAAGGGAGTGGACCATTTCATTGCGAACAGCAGGAATGTCGCAGCTCGTGTGAAGAAACACTATGGGCGGCATGCTGATGTGCTTCTGCCTCCTGTGGATACCGAGCAATTCGCCCTGTACGAAGGTCCCCGCGACCATTTCGTGACCGTTTCCCGGCTCGTACCCTACAAACGGGTCGATCGGATGATCGATGCATTTCGACAGATGCCGGAGGAGACCCTGCTCGTTTGTGGTGATGGACCCGAAAGGGAACGGCTTTCACAGGACCTCCCATCGAACGTCGTGATCCTGGGCCATGTGCCGCAGGATGAACTGGTGGACCACCTGCAGCGTGCGCATGCCTTGATAGCAGCAGCTGAGGAAGACCTGGGGATAACACCACTCGAATCGTTGAGCTGCGGCACTCCGGTCATCGCGCTGGCCAAGGGTGGATATTTGGAGACCGTGACGGACGGGCGCACCGGTGTGCTTTTCAAGGAGCCCACGGTCGAAGCCCTCGTTGGTGCTGTTCAACGATTTCGGGCCGGGCGCGACGCGTTCGTGCCGGAACAACTACGCGCTTCCGCACTGCCCTATGACAAGCGCAGATTTGCCGAACAGGTCAAGCACATTGTCGATCGCATCCATGGAGCGCAGAACTAAAGGGATCGTGCGTGTCGCGACGGGGCTTATCGCTGTTCTGGCGGTCCAACCGGTGCTCGGCTTGCGGCTCCCTGTGCTCGTGATCGCACTCATCGTGATAGCAGGCATCGCTTTCCGGGCCTCCCGACCCACACTGAACGTGCCGATCGATCGGTGGTCGATATTGTTCGCTGGAGCACCGTTCTTGCTGATGCTCGTGGATATTCCCAGGGCACCGACCTGGTCGGAAGGCTGGCAAACCGCCGAGCGGGCATCCTCGCTGCTCGTGCTGCCAACTGTGTTCCTCTTGCTCCTGCCCCGGTTCTCGCAGGCCCAACGGCGGACCTGGATGGACCTGTTCAGCATTTCGGGCCTGTTACTGATCGGTTTCGTGTGCCTCACCGCGTTCGTTCGAACCGGCGAAGCCTGGGACCCGTCCATGCCCTTGAGCATGCGCGTCCGATCACATTTTGCGGCAAGCACCGGCATCCATGCGGTCTATGGCAGCTACTACTTTCTGGTCGCAGCCTTGTTCCTGTTGGATGGCTCTGGACAGGAGGGAGCAAGGGGCCGAGCACGTGCGATCGCAACGATCCCTCTGGTGCTGGCCGCAGCCGTATTGGCTTCGCGTATGCCGCTATTGGCATTCCTGGTCTCCGGAGGCTATTTGTTTTTGCGCACGGGCCTGCGAAAGTCGCGCTCGAGGTGGTGGTCGTTCACCACCATCCTGTTGCTGGTGCTCGGGGCGTTCGTATGGGTTCCGACCCTCCGTGAACGAGGCATGGATGTGCTCACGAACAGTGGAGAAGGCCTCGGTCCTGGAAGTGTCAGACATGCCGTGTTGCACTGCGGTCTGGAAGTGCTGGAGGAGAACTGGCTGTTCGGCGTTGGGCTCGGCAGGGTCCAGGAGAACATGGACGTGTGCTATTCCCAATTCGATATTCCTGCCCTGTTGGATGGACATCATGGGCCACACAATCAGTTCCTGACCTGGTGGATCGGGCTTGGCGCGATCGGGGCACTCGCCTTTGCCCTGCTTTTCCTTTATCCCATGCAGCGGTCACTGGCCCTTCAGGACCACATCCATTATTCGTTCCTTCTGTTCATCCTGCTCTGCTCGCTCACCGAGGACCTGCTCTCCAGGCAATGGGGTCTGGTCCTGTTCAGTACGTTCCATGCGATCTTCCAGAACACATCATCACTTGTCCGGGGTGAAGGACCCAAGGCCTGAAGGGGCACCCGGCTTATCAAAAGTTATTCACACGGAAAGAGTGCTGCCGGACCACCGGTCTACTTTTGAAACCGCATCAACCAGTCCTTTCACGACATGCCCGAACCTGCGGTGGACAAGGAGAAACGTGTGACCCAAGCTCCCTTGGAAAACATTTGTTCACAGGTCCGCAGGGATATTGTTCGAATGACACACGGGGCCAAGAGCGGGCATCCGGGTGGATCCCTGGGATGCGTGGAGTTCCTCGTTGCGCTCTACTTCGATGTCATGCAACACGACCCGGAGGACTGGGATATGAACGGGGCAGGTCAGGACCTGTTCTTTCTGAGCAATGGGCATATCAGCCCCGTATGGTACAGTGTGCTTGCCCGCAGGGGCTACTTTCCGATCGAAGAGCTTGCCACCTTCCGAAAGCTGGACTCACGTCTTCAGGGTCATCCGACCACTCATGATGGTCTTCCAGGTGTGCGTATGGCCTCCGGCTCTCTTGGTCAAGGGTTGAGCGTGGCCATCGGAGCCGCCCTTGCGAAGAAGCTGGACAAGGACGAGCGCCTGGTCTTCAGCCTGCATGGGGATGGCGAGCTCCAGGAAGGTCAGAATTGGGAAGCGGCCATGAGCGCCGCCGCCCATAAGGTGGACAACCTGATCGCCACGGTGGACCATAATGGCAGGCAAATTGATGGGGATGTGGATGAGGTGATGCCCTTGGGCGACCTTGGTGCGAAATGGCGAGCGTTCGGATGGGAGGTATTGGAGATGAACGGCAATATCCTGCAGGAGGTGCTGGACACCTTGCAAAAGGCCATCGAGCGGACCGGGAAAGGCAAACCGATCGTGATCCTCATGCGCACCGAGATGGGTCAAGGTGTGGATTTCATGATGGGCACCCATGCATGGCACGGCGTGGCACCGGACGATGAGCAATGTGAGCGGGCTCTTGCACAACTTGAATGCACGTTGGGAGATTATTGACGCTCGGTCGATGCGCTCCCTCCTACTGCTGTTGCCGGTCTTGTTGACGGGCCTGATGAAGGCCCAGGACGGTCGGATGACCAGGATGTTGTTCGTAATGGATGCAAGCAATAGCATGAACGCCTTCTGGGGGAACAAACCAAAGATCAATACGGCGCGCGAGCTTCTGCTTGATGCGCTCGTTGAACTGGAGGACCGATCTGACATTGAGATCGCCCTACGGCTCTATGGGCACCAGACCCCGATCGAACCTGGTAAGCAGGACTGCGACGATACCAAATTGGAGGTCCCGTTCGGACCGAGGAACATACCTGTGATCCGACGGACCTTGGAACAGGTGCGCTGCGTGGGCACCACCCCTATCGCACGTTCCTTGGAGCGCGCAGCCAAGGACTTCGAAGGAACGACCGACGGAAGGAACATCATCATTCTCATCACCGATGGCATTGAAGCCTGCGACGAGGACCCCTGCGCGGTGAGCCGGGCCCTGCAGGCCAAGGGTATCACGTTGAAACCTTTTGTGATCGGAGTAGGGCTCGACGAGAACAGCAGGTACAGCTTGGAGTGCATTGGCAACTATTACGATGCCAGTTCGCCGGCTTTGTTCGAGCACGTGCTGCAAGTGGTGATCGCACAGGCCTTGAACAATACCACCGCTCAAGTGGACCTCCTCACGGTGGATGGAGAACCGACCGAGACCAATGTGGCGATCAGCATGTACGATCAGCGCTCAGGTGAACTGCGCTATCAGTTCATGCACACGCTCAATGAACGTGGTCGTCCGGACACGCTAACCATCGATCCCGTGTACACGTACCGGGTGGTCGTCCATACGCTCCCTCCTGTGGTCCGGGAAGGGGTGGAGCTGAGACCAGGCATCCACAACACCATTCCCATAGCCGCCGGACAGGGCGGGCTTGAGATCAAGTCCGGTTCAGGCGTGGCGGAACCATTCAGCACGCCGTGCATCATACGCGAGCGTGGAAATACGAACACCCTGCATGTGCAGGCCATGAACAGCACCGATCGCTACCTGGTGGGCATGTATGACGTGGAAGTGCTCAGTCTTCCCCGATTGCACATCCAGGATGTCAAAGTGGAGCAGGGAGGGACCGCTCAGGTCCAGGTGCCACGGCCAGGAGTGCTCAATGTGCGCATGACCGCCCCTGGTGACGGTGCCTTGTTCCAGGTGGACGGTAGCGAGCTCCTGTGGGTCGCGGACCTGAACCCCTCGGGCACAGGGGACCAGTTCCGTTTGCTGCCAGGCTCCTACAAGCTGACCTACCGAAGCAAGAACGCCAGGCGTAGCGAGTATTCCATGACCAAGGAAGTGACCATTGAAAGTGGCCGCTCCGTCAATCTAGATCTCTGACAGATGACCGCATTCACCGTACGTGACAAGAAAGACACGCGCTCCGGGTTCGGGGCCGGCCTGCTTCAAGCCGGAAAGGACGATCCCAATGTGGTCGCCCTCTGTGCGGACCTGACGGGATCGTTGAAGATGGATGCCTTCGCCCGGGCATTCCCGGAACGGTTCATCCAGTGCGGGGTCGCGGAAGCGAACATGATGGGGATCGCTGCGGGTCTCACCATCGGTGGTAAGGTGCCGTTCACCGGGACCTTCGCCAACTTCAGCACGGGACGCGTCTACGATCAGATCCGCCAGAGCATCGCCTATTCAGGGAAGAACGTGAAGATCTGCGCGAGCCATGCCGGTCTCACCTTGGGTGAGGACGGAGCGACCCACCAGATACTCGAGGATATCGGCATGATGCGCATGCTTCCCGGAATGACCGTCATCGTTCCTGCCGACCATGACCAGACCAAGGCGGCCACGTTGGCCATTGCGCGTATGAACGGACCAGTCTATCTCCGTTTCGGACGGCCCAAGTGGCCCGTATTCATTCCGGAGGACGTTCCGTTCGAGATCGGAAAGGCACAGGTGCTGCTGGAGGGCAGGGACGTGACCATCGTGGCGTGCGGACACCTGGTATGGAATGCCATTCAAGCTGCAGAGCGATTGCTTGAGCAAGGAGTGCAGGCGGAAGTGATCAATATGCACACGATCAAACCTCTCGATGTACGAGCGGTCCTACGATCGATCGGAAGAACGGGATGCGTGGTGACATGCGAGGAGCACAACCGCTATGGCGGATTGGGAGAGGCGGTAGCCCAGGTCCTGGCGCTCCATGCTCCAACCCCTCAGGAGTTCGTGGCGGTGGACGATCGTTTCGGCGAGAGTGGGACACCCGAGGAGCTGCTGCGGAAGTACAGGCTCGATGTTCCCGACATCGAAGAAGCCGCGTTGAAGGCAATTTCACGGAAATAGCCGGCTTCGGGGCTGAAGGTGCGCCCCAATGAGCGAACTCTCGGACAAGGAGCTACTGGAACTGTTCCGACAGAAGGACCGGCGACATTACGCCTTTGACCTGTTGGTCAGGCAATACCAGGAGCGGCTGTACAACTACGTCCGCCGAATGGTCACGGACCATCAGGACGCCGAGGATGTCCTCCAGAATGTGTTCATCAAAGCCTGGCGAGGGCTGGACAAATTCAGGGAGGACGCTCAATTGTTCAGTTGGCTCTATCGTATTGCTCATAATGAAAGCATCACGCATCTGAAACGCGTGAAGCGCGGGTTGTTCGTGGATCATGAAGCGGTGTTCGAACGGCTCACCGCCAGCCTGGACCATGGCGAGCAGTTCAGTGGCGATGCCATTGAGCGGAAACTGCAACGCGCCGTCATGCGACTTCCGGAAAAGCAACGCTCAGTATTCACCATGAAATATTTCCAAGAGATGAAGTATCACGAGATCAGTGCGATCACTGGCACCAGCATCGGAGCCCTGAAGAGCAGCTATCACATCGCAGTGCGAAAGATCGAGGAGCATCTGACCTCCGATCAAACCAAATGAGCATTCCGCCGTCCAAGCACAACAACATGGTACCCAAGGACGATAGCGAACAGCTCGAACGATCGGCACCCACCCTGATGGGCTTGCCAAGGCATCGTGACCCGTTCGTGGTGCCGGAGCGTTTCTTTTCACGTTTTCCGCTTTCGGTGAAAGACCGGATCCTTGAACAGGATCGTCGCCCATTCGGGGTCACCTTGCCGAGGTTGCGCCTGGCTGGGGCGCTGGTCTTCGGAATGCTGATGATCATGGCGGCCACCTATTTTCTCCTGTCACGCACGGCCTTTGAGGACCAACCTGCTGAATTGTCCGGGACCCTGACCTCAGAAGAATGGCTCTTGTACGAAGACAGTGAGCTGCTGCTCGCTGATGCAGCAGTGAACGAGGGGGTCCAGATAGCTGGCATCGTGGATCAGGAACTCGCCGCTGAGAACGTCCTGACCTTCCTGGAACTGGATGGCGCATACATCGACGAATTGCTTGCTGAACAATGAGAATTGCGAACCCCTACGCCCGATCTATCCTGACCCTGATCATCGCGAGCACCATGGTCGTCCATGCTCAGGACGGACCCCCGGAGATCGCTCAGGAACGCCTGCAGGAGATCAAGGCACAGAAGAGCGCCTTCATCACCCAACGCATGGGGTTCACCCCTGAGGAGGCGCAGCAGTTCTGGCCATTGTACAACGCTTACGATCGGGAGATCGAAGAGAACCGCCGGTCGATCCGGAGCTTGCATCAGACCATTCGTCAGAGTGACGGTTCCTTGACCGAGGAACAGGCGACCAAGTCCCTGGACGAGGAACTGGATGCTCGAGAAAATGAGATCGCCATTCGTCGCAAGTACAATGAACGCTTTGTGCGACAGCTCGGAGCTGTCCGCACTGTGCAGCTGTACCGCGCTGAAAAAGAATTCCACAAGGAACTGCTGAACAGGCTGAAAGAGCGCGGAACTGACCGCCCCGGATCACGGCACCGATAGAACATCACTTCCCAAGGGCGAAATTTGCTCGCCCATGGACCAGCGCCTCGCCGACCACCTGCGCTATCTCGCTCCCACAAGCCCGGAACCGCTCGGGCTGGAAATAGTGGATGCCGAGGGCTGTTACCTCTGGGACAGGCAAGGAAAACGTTACCTGGACCTGGTCGCTGGTCTTGCCGTGAACAACGTCGGGCACCGGCATCCACACGTCGTGAAGGCCATCAAGGAACAATGTGAGCGATTCCTCCATGTGATCCCTTACGGCGAGTTCGTTCAGGAGCCGCAAGTGGGCTATGCCAAAGCCTTGTGTGACAGGCTTCCGAACGGGTTGGACCGGGTCTATTTCGTGAACAGTGGGACGGAAGCGATCGAAGCCGCACTGAAGCTCGCCAAGCGTGTGACCGGTAGAACTCGCCTGATCGCTTTCCAACAGAGCTACCATGGAAGCACTCATGGTTCGCTGAGCATAACAGGCAACGAGAACAAAAAATACCGTTCACGCCCTCTTTTACCTGATGTTGAACTGCTTCCGTTCAATGACCTGAATGAGTTGGAACGGATCGATGGCAACGCGGCATGTGTGGTCATCGAACCGATCCAGGGCGACGCTGGTGTACGGGTACCCGATCCAGGTTTTCTCAAGGCGCTTCGCGCACGTTGTTCGGATACCGGCACCCTCCTGGTTTTCGACGAGGTACAGACCGGGTTCGGGCGGACCGGATCTCTCTTTGCGTTCGAGCACTTCGGCGCCATACCGGACATCCTTGTGTTGGGCAAAGCTCTTGGGGGCGGACTCCCCATGGGGGCGTTCATCGCCTCCTTCGATCACATGGAAATGCTTGCCCATGATCCCGTCCTGGGGCATATCACCACATTCGGCGGCCATCCCCTACCCTGCGTATCCGGTCGCGCGGCCCTCGAGATCCTGTTGAAGGAGGATCTCGTCGGGCAGGCGCAACGAATGGGGCGATCGTTCGTTGAGGAATTGAAGGCCCCCGGCATTATGGAGGTCAGAGGAATGGGTCTGATGCTGGCGGTCGAATTGGGCGACACGCGAAAGGTGAGGCGGGTCGTTCATCGTCTCCTCGACCAAGGCATCCTTGGTTACTGGTTCCTGTCCTGTCCGACCGCGTTCAGGATCGCGCCCCCACTGACCATCAGCAACGAGCAGGTACTTGAAGCATGTGCCCGCATTCGACAGGCGGTTCAAACCACGGCCTGATCGTTCATCCCTTTCTGAAGGTCCTCGACCACCCGTTCTGGCACCTGCTTCAGGTCCAGTACGATCAATCCATCCAATGCATCATTGAACCGGGGGTCACTGTTGAACCCTACCACACGCGCATTCAGCCCGATATACTTCTTCAGCAGCACCGGCAGACCCAATCCACTGGGTTCCACCTCGGAGACGATGCGGTCCAGCTTCTTCAGATCGGCGGTGGCCGCTTGGAGCAACACCTCCCCATCGGCCTTGTCCGGCTTTATCCTGAACCGGTTGCGCGGTCTCACATGGGTGGCCATCTCCTCATCGAAATGGTGCTGTTTGACAAATTCAAAGATCAGCGAGCGAGCGAAACGACTGTAGTTGTTGCTGATGCTCACTGGACCGATCAGATAGCGATGGTCCGGATGACCGAGCACATGGATCAGCAACCCCCTCCACAATAGGAACAGGGGCAGGCGGTGGCGCTGATAACGCTTCAGGATGAAGGAGCGTCCAAGCTCGAAGCTCTTGCTGAGCACCCGGTCCATATGGCGGTCCATGCGGAACAGCGAGTAGCTGTAGAACCCGCGTTTCCCATATCGCTCCATGATGCGTTCACCATCGCCCACCCGATACGCCCCGGCCAAACACTCCTTCTCGCGGTCCCAAAGAAAGAGATGGTCATAGTACAGATCGAACTCATCGCTATCGACGCGCTTGTTGGTGCCTTCCCCGACCTCCCTGAAGGTGAGCTCGCGGCACCTACCGATCTCGCGAAGCATGTTGGGCATGCGATGAGCGCTCGCCAGGTAGAGATCGAACTCTCCCTGGCTGTTCAACAACCGGTCGGACAAGCCAGCCACTTCGGTGCGAAGGATGCCTGTATCGACCGGGTCTATGATGGGTCTTGGTCGCGACGGGAATCGCAACGGTCTGAACAGTTCACGCCGGACCATCACACCGGAACCCAACGCATACGTTTTGGCACGGAGGAATCGACCCATCTGGTCCGCCGAGCTGAACTGTTTGAGGTCCTTGTATGGAATGGGCTTGCCGATCCGCATGCGGACGGAACGACCTCGCATCCTCAACATTTCCTTGGGAAGTGCCATGGTACGAAGCTCAGGATGGATCATTCCCAGCATCTGGAATATCAGGCTGTTCGAGCCGTCGAACCAAACCGGCACCACCGGAGCCTCAGTGCGCTGGATCAACTTCAATGCGGGTAGTTTCCACCGTGGGTCAGCCACCGCCCGGAACTCGGTCCGGTAGCTGCTCACTTCACCTGCGGGGAACAAGGCCAATGCCCCACCCTGAGCCACGTGCTCCCTTGCCGCACGCATGCCTTGGAAACTCGATCGTGATCGCAGTTTCTCAAAGGGGTTCACGCCGATGAACCGTTCCCTGAGCGGTTCCAACTGTTGGAGCAGATAATTCGCCATGACCCGGATATCCGGTCTTGCCCGGGACAGGATACTGACCAGTGCCAGCCCATCGATCGCACCATAGGGATGATTGGCCACGAAGACCAGTCCTCCTTCCCGAGGCAGGTGTTCCAGCTCCCTGGTATCCACCTCCAACTCCAATGTCAGTTCACGGAAGACCGCCTCAATGAAATCGAGGTCCTTGAGATCTCCGAACTGGGCATAGATGCGGGAAAGCTTGTTCAGCCCGGAAACCTCGCTGAGGATGGTTATCCGCGGATCCCCAGGCCGCATGTGACTGGCCCTGGCCAATTCCGTGGGATCGACCATGCGGTCAGGCTTGCGCTCCACTCCTGTAAAGCTATCAATTTGTGCAACGCTCAAGCTGCTGGGCCCAGCGCAACTCCAACGGAACGAATCCTTTATCTGCTTATCTTCATGCTCCCATTTTCCTTGACCATGACAAACAGTATCCTTTCCTTCTCCGCTGCATTCATGCTGCTCCAGAGCCTGCTGGTGCAAGGTCAAAGCACCTATTTCGGCATGACGAGCTCCGGAGGTGATGATGATGTAGGGGTCATCTATTCCGTGAACGAGAGCGGTGTATTCACAAAACGCCACGACTTTGACCGCTTTCTCGGTTCGGGTTCCCAAGCCGACCTGATGAAGGCGACCAATGGCCTGTATTATGGGGTCACCCAATTCGGAGGGGCCAATGGGAATGGGACCTTGTTCTCGTACAACCCGGTCACACAGGAATTCGTAACCCTGCATAGTTTTTCGAGCTCGGATGGCACTTCGCCGTTGCGTGGATTGGTCCAAGCCAACAACGGACGACTCTATGGTACGTGCAATTCCGGCGGGGCGAACTCATTTGGCACCATCTTCGAGTACAATATCGCCACGAGCACCTTTACGAAACGGCACGATTTCAACAACACGAATGGTCGCAACCCGGTGGGCAGAATGGTGCTCGCTGCCAATGGAAGGCTCTATGGGACCACCCTGGCTGGCGGGACCGCCTTGCCTCCAGGTGGTGTAATCTTCGAATTCAACCCACCCAACACCTATACCAAGAAGCTCGATCTGTCCTCGGTCGCGACAGGGTCCAATCCCATCGCAGGGCTTTATCGTGCGTCGAACAACCTGCTGTACGGTGTGACACAGAACGGCGGTACCGGGAGTGCGGGCCGGCTCTTCAGCTACAACACGACAACGAATGCCCTGGCGGTCCTGCACGATTTTTCGACGACCGATGGGAAGACCCCGCAAGGGGAGTTGGTCCAAGCGAACAATGGCAAACTGTACGGCACCACTCAGACCGGCGGCGCCACCAACCAGGGAGTGATCTTCAGCTATGATATCGGCACGAGCACGTTCACGAAGGAGGCCGACCTGGGGCCCGCCACCGGGTACGCTCCTGTCGGCCGATTGATCAAGGGAGCGAATGGCCTCCTTTATGGTACTGCGTTGCTTGGGGGCACCATCAGCGCAGGGACATTGTTCTCCTTCAACACGGGGACAAGCGTGGTGACCAAGCTGTACGATCTCGCGGATGGTGGATTGAGCAACTGTCGCTCTGGATTGCTGGAGGACCCGGCAGGGACTTTTGTCGGGGTCACTGCGGATGGTGGAAGCGGAGGGTCCGGCGCACTGTACCGTTACGTAGCTGCTTCGGACTCCTACACCGAACTTGTCCCGTTCGGTCTGGCGACGGGTTCCGATGCCCGTGGACGGCTAACTTATCATACCAATGGCCTGTTCTATGGAATGACCAGCCGCGGAGGGACCGGAGATGAGGGCACCATCTTCTCCTTCGACCCGGTGACGGACTCACATACGAAGTTGGCTGACCTGGGGGGGTCGCTGGGCTCATTCCCTCTCGGTTCCCTGGTCGAGGCTGGAGGTAAGTTCTACGGGCTGTGCAGTGCTGGGGGAGCTTCCTCGGGAGGCACGGTCATCGAGTTCGACCCTACGACCAACATCCTTACCAAAAAGCTTGACCTGAACGCCGGGACCGGCACTACTCCCAAAGCCTCCATGATCCTCGCCGGGAACGGGCGCTTGTATGGCCTGACCTCCGCTGGTGGTGCGAACGGGTCCGGGACCCTCTTCGATTTTGTACCCGGCACGAATACGCTTACCGTTCGCGCCGATCTCGCTGTAGCGACCGGAACGGCGCCGGAAGCGGACCTCATGGTAGCGA
The DNA here is from genome assembly GCA_020437905.1 of Flavobacteriales bacterium. Classification (GTDB taxonomy): domain Bacteria; phylum Bacteroidota; class Bacteroidia; order Flavobacteriales_F; family PHOS-HE28; genus PHOS-HE28. The sequence goes on along the minus strand of JAGQVN010000014.1, from coordinate 1,093 downwards.
GCAATGGCCTGCTGTACGGCACGCTCAGCGAGAACGGGCCATTTGCATTTGGCAGCCTTTTCTCTTTCGATACCGGTTCGAACACCATGAACTACCTCTGGAATTTCGATGGTCTGCAAGGTGGTGGACCTGCAGGCCAGCTCCTGCAGGCTTCGAATGGCAAGTTGTATGGGACGTGTAAGGAGGAGGGGCTCTTCTTCCAAGGATGCATCTACAGCTGGGACATCAATACCTCGACCTATGTGCAGGAGTACGACATGCAGCCGGCTGAGGGTGCTTTTTCCGGTTCCGGTCTGATCCAAGGACAGGATGGACAGCTGTACGGCACCTGTACGGAAGGTGGCAGTGGCAGCACGGGTACTGTATTCCGGTGGAACCCAGGCAATGGTGTCTTTCAGGTGATCCAGGATCTTTCCGGGACCAATGGCGAACTTCCATTCGACGGTCTGGCCGCTGTCCCGGGCTCCAGCAGCGATCTCGTACTTGACCTGAAGCTCTTCTTGCAGGGTCCTTATGATCAGGGTGCCGGCTTGATGAACGACGATCTCCGAGGTCTGGCCAGCTTTCCATTGACAGAACCGTTCACCTCGCTTGGCTTCAGCCATGTGGGCGGTGGCGGCGAATCCATTCCGGCCAGTGTCCTGAGCGTGGCCGGAAATGATGCGATCGTGGATTGGGTGTTCATTGAACTGCGCAGCGGTGGTGACAATACTGCTGTGGTGGCCACTCGTTCGGCCTTGGTCCAGCGGGACGGGGATGTGGTGGACCTCGACGGCTCCTCCGACCTGTCCATCCCGGGAGCGGCCGGCAATTACTTTGTTGCGGTGCGCCACCGCAACCATCTGGCCTGCATGACCGCATCTTCGGTCGCATTGAGCACCTCACCCACGACGTTGGACCTGACCAATGGAAGCGTTGCCACCTTTGGGACCAATGCCCAATTGAATAGCGCAGGAGTGCGTCTGATTTGGTCCGGTAATACGGTACCGGACGATGTCGTGAAATATGCAGGCATCAATAACGACCGGGATAAAGTGCTGCAACGTATCGGAGGCTCCGTTCCCACTGCCGTGGTGGGCGGATACTTCATCGA
>JAGQVN010000160.1 GCA_020437905.1 Flavobacteriales bacterium | reverse complement strand
ATCAGGCCCCCGCCGACCTCCATGCCTGGAGACAGGCTGCGGTCCCGGGCTGCGTCCAGGGCGGCATCCTTGCTTGCGTGTCGACCATCCAGTCGAAAGACCCCGAGCTCTGCCGCGATCCAGAACTCCCCCGGGTCCAGGAGGTAACCGGAAGGGGTGGCTGCCCCAGGGGCTCCTTCAACATGCTCCAGAGCGGGTGGCAGGAGCGCCAGCTCTTCCAGAACGAACTTGGAAAGCTCGGCCCCATCGATTTCCTGGTTGAAGGGCCGTGATGTCCCGCCGCATTCGAGCACACCATGGGTTCCTGTCCCAGCAAGGGAGAGACGGGTTCTTGTTCCTACGACAACCGGCATTTCAGCGTTTGGGTGCGCGCCCTCCGAGCCCGTTTCTGCGAGGTCCTCGCCCCGATCGTCCTCAACGTGGCGGGGCTTTTCGGTGTCCATGGGAACATCCACGGATGCCAGGTGTGCCGGTGACCAGGCCGAAGGAGCCGCTTCCTGGGCGAACGGTCGGACCGTCTGCGCGGAGGTCTCAGGGTCCCTTGTGGTCGACGGCTCCTGACCGGGCCAGACGGCAAGGCCAAGCCCGATCAGAATAGCCCCGGCCCCGCCGATCCACCACCAATCGTTTCGATCGCGGCCGCGCTCACGCTGGATGGTGGTCCAGACATTTGAAGGCGGGGCCACAGAGGCCCGTTCAAGGCCTTGTCGGAAGAGCTCATCGATCGGATGCTTGTCCTGCATGATGATGTACTGCATGTGTTCCAATACGCTGCTGGAGCATGCGCCGTGCCTTGGCCAGCTGACTGCGCGATGTGCTTTCTCCAACTCCCAACAAGTCGGCGATCTCCTTGTGGTCGTACCCCTCGATCGCATAGAGATTGAAGACCAGCCGATACCCGTCCGGCAGTCCCTTCACCAGGGTCATCAATTCCTCCTGCCCGAGCCATTCCAACGCCAAGGGAGCCACGGGCGATTCAGGTAGTTCCTCGTAGCCGAACCGCTCGTAGTGGAAGGCCTTCTTTCGATAGTGATTGATCGCTGTATGCACCATGATCCGTCTGACCCAACCTTCCAAGGAGCCCTCCATTCTGAACGTCGACAGTTTTTCGAAGACCTTGATGAAACCATCCTGGAGCAGGTCCTGGGCTTCCAGATGATGCCGCGCATAACGCAGGCATACGGCATACATCCTCGCCGAGAGCCGGGCATACAAGGCCTCTTCGCAACGCGGCTCGTTACGTAGACAGCCTTCCACCAGCTGCTGGTCGCTCAGGTCATTGGCCCTCAATGGACAGGTACGGTCTTATCAGGACGCGTATGGGCTACTGAACGCTGCCCTGCCACCCCAGCGGCCCATGGCGCACATCATAAAGTTATGAAGGTCAGGCATTAATGGAGATGGATGAAGCTGGCTGTAGGCGTAAAGCAAACGACAGCATCCGGATGACAAACGGCTGCAAACGATTACAAATGACAACTCACCGGATCCCGGGAAGAGGTGCCTCCAGTTTTGCATCGTCAACGGT
>JAGQVN010000013.1 GCA_020437905.1 Flavobacteriales bacterium | reverse complement strand
TACAGCTACGTGCTGAAAGGTCAATCGAACTTCTATCGTCAGCGCTACAGCTGGATGCGTGGCAAGAAGCGCATCGGACGCAAGAGCCGAGCCAAATTCTGATCCCTGTGGATCGATCGGAAAAGGGGGCTTCGGTCCCCTTTTTCATTGGGCCGAACGCCTCAATCCTCGATCTGGTTCCGTTGAAGCCAATCCTCAAGCACCACCAGGAACCAAAGCCGGGACCAATTGACCCTCGGGTCGGATGCCAGAAATCGATCCCAAAGCCTCCGGACCGTTGATCCTCTGAATTGGTCCCGGTCGCCCAAGGCATTCAATCGTGCCTCACAGTAACTGCGCAGATCTTTGCGCATCCATTCCGACCACGGCAGCGTGAATCCCATTTTGGGCCGATCCACAATGAGCCGGGGCAACAAGCCGTTCAAGGAATCCACCAACAGTTGCTTCGGTGTGTGCGGATATTTGATGTCATCAGGAATGCCGAGCACATACTCCACGAGCTCATGGTCCAGGAAAGGAACGCGCACTTCCAGCGCATGTGCCATGCTCATGCGATCCGTATCGCGGAGCAGGATGTTGGGCAGGTAGGTGCTGAGCTCGCCCAGACTCACCTGAGTGAGAAATGGCAACCTGTAACCCTCCTTGGAGCGGATCAGGGCTTGCATGATGTCCCGCACCCGATCCGGAGGCAGCTGATGACGTTCCAGCAGGTCCAGCAGCTGTCGATCCGAATAGGAGGATCGCGAGATGGGATAGGTATCGTCGATGCTGAAGGTGGGCAGGCGGAGCAGTTCGGCCGCCTTGGTCGTTCGGATGCCGGGCCGGAAAATGCCCAGCATGGCCCCCAGGGCGTGCCGCATGCCCAAGGGGAACTGGGTTATCCAACGCTTCTCCCAAAGCGACAAGGAACGCTTGAAGACCTCATAACCGGCGAATAGTTCATCACCTCCGGTACCGCTCAGAGCCATGGTGATGCCGGCCTCCTTGGTGACCTTGCTTACCACCCAGGTATTGGGACCGTCCGCGCTTGGGTGGTCCATGGCAGCCAGGGCTTCGGGCAGATAGTCGAGAAGATCGTCCGGACGAAGATCGATCCGTGTATGGACCGTATTGAAACGCTTGGCGATCGCTTCCGCATAGCGCGCTTCGCTGAACTCCTGCTCGTCAAAGGAGACGTTGAAGGTATGGACCGGACCATTGCTCACTTCCGCCATCAGGCCCACGATCGCACTGCTGTCAATGCCCCCGCTCAGGAACGCCCCGAACGGGACGTCCGACACGAGCCTGCGCTCGACCGAGGAGCGAAGCAGGTCGCGCACGGTGCGCTTGATCTCCGCGACCGGCCTGTTCCCGATGTCGCGCCTGGCGCACGAAACGGGATCCCACCACCGTCCAGTGGTGACCTCCGAAGCATCCAAGCGCATCCAATGACCCGGCAGGAGCATGTGTACGTCGCGCACGATCGTGGAGGGGGCATGCACCGTTTGATAGCGGAGGATCTCAGGAAGTGATCTTGCATCAAGCTTCCTTGGTACCAGGCCGCTGGCCAGGATCGCCTTGAGCTCCGATGCGAACACCACCTGCCGATCGCCGACATGCACGTACAAAGGCTTGATACCGCATCGGTCCCTTGCGATGAACAGCTCCTCCTGCCGGGTGTCCCATACGGCGAAGGCGAACATCCCGTTCAGCCGTTCGAGGCAGGCAGCGCCCCACTTGCGGAATGCGGCGAGCAGCACCTCGGTATCGGAGTTCGTGCGGAAGGGATAGGGGCTCAGTTCCGCCTTAAGCTCCCGGTAGTTGTAGATCTCCCCATTGAAGACCAGTACGAACCGCTCTTCGTGATCGACAAAAGGCTGGTCGGCGGCATGGGACAGGTCGATGATGCTGAGCCTGCGATGGCCAAGAACGACCTGTCGATCCGACCAGATGCCTTCCGCGTCAGGACCTCGATGGGCCATGGCATCCGTCATCCTGTGCACAGCAGCCCGGGGATCGGTCAGGCCTTCGAGCCCCATGATCCCTGCTATACCACACATGCCCCAGCGATCAGGCCTGCCCTTCCGAAAGTATCCGTTGGATGCCCTCACGCAGGGGCAACAGGTCACGATCGAGCAGTTGACGCATCCGCGAATTGTCCGGCATCCGACGGGTCATGTCGCCTTCCTCGAGCGGTGGAAGATGGACGATCTTCGACACGCTGCCTGTCAATTCGATGATCAGCCTGGCCAGATCAAGGATCGTGATCTCGACATCGGAACCTATGTTGATCACATCATTCACTGCGTGGTCGCCGCGCATGGCGGTCAAACAGGCCTCCACGTTGTCATCGATATAGCAGAAGGTCCGTGTTTGGGACCCGTCGCCATAGATCGTGATGTCCTCCCCGGCCTGAGCTGCACGGATGAACTTCGAAACCACGAAATCCCTGCTCTGCTTGGGTCCGTATGTGTTGAAGAACCGGAAGATGGTGTACTCCAGACCATACTCCTGATGATAGGATCGCATGAAGGCCTCTCCAATGTTCTTCACGATCGCGTATGGTAGTTTGGAGTTCAACGGTGTGGTCTGCTCGTTCTGGGGGATCTCCACAGGTTCGCCATAGACCTCGGAGCTGGAGGAAAAGAAAACCCGCTTGACACCGGTGTTCTTGGAAAGGTCAAGGATGTTCCGGATACCATCGATATCTCGCAGCACCATGACCGGGTTCTCGATGGTGCGCTTCACCCCCACTACCGCAGCATAGTGGAACACCATGTCGAAGCGGTTGGCGAAGAACACCGCACTGATGTCCTCATAGCGATTGACATCGCATTTGATGAACTTCAACCGTTCGTGATGTGCAGGTAGTTTGGACCGGTCCCCTGTCAGGAGATCATCCACCACGACCACCCTATTGGCAGGGTCCTCCGCAAGCCTGATGGCCAGATCGCTTGCGATGAAGCCCGCCCCCCCCGTGACCAGGTATTCCGCCATGTGTACGTTGAATGCGTCGCGAAACTAACAAAGCGGGCCGATCACCTTCTGAGCCGGCGCAACAGGAGGAGCAGCAGGACCACCGCTGCACCGAAACCCCACCAGAACGCCCGATGAGCGATGGTGGACCAGCAATAATAGGGCAACAGGCGCCAATTGAACGGAGCATCAACCCCCACATGGGAGCGCCACCAGGACAGGTCGTATTCCTCCGGTGCCAGCATCTGCCTTCCGGTCAGTGAGAGCGCCGACCAGACCGAACTGTCCGGGTACAGGTCCGCGATCAACAGGGCATCCCTAGGCAGGTCCCGGATGGCGCACTGGACGAATGTGATACCAGGGGCATGTTCATGAAAGAAAATGCTCGATGGCGCACCACCACCCAGGCTCCCACTGATCCAGAACACAGGGGAGGTGGCAGCGATCTGTTCCAGGATCGGAACCACACGCTTGGAGAAGTCCGTTCCCAAGGTGCCCCGGGTGTTCCCTTTAAACAGGTCTCCATACTCGCTGAATGCTTCCGCCCAAACAGGCCGATGACCCACGATGTACACCTCATCGACCGCTCCACGATCGGCATCGGCACGGGCCTTGTCCAGCATGGACAATTCTACCTTGGAAAGGTTACCATCGTTCGCTTCGGAATCAAGGATGATGAAACGCCTCCCGGCTGCCGTGAATTCCCAGGGTGCGCCATGAGGGAATGTGTCGCCGATACGGCTTACATCGTGATTGCCAGGGGCGTTGAACAAGGGCATGCGCAGCTTCGAGAAGAAGCTCTTCCGGTATCGTGCAACGTCGCCTTTGGCTTCCCTCGGATCCATGAACAGATCACCCGTGGAGAGCAGCAGGTCCGCACCCAACGCGTTCAGGGTGTCCATGGACGCGAGGAGCGTGGCCGCCGGGTATCCCGAACGGTTGGTGCTTTCGCCATGAAAATGGCCACCGATGAGCACTCTGAATCGGCCGGTGCTGTCCGGCTGCCCCACCGACAAGTCATTGTATGGGCTCCGTTGCGCCGATGCGCCCAGTCCGGCAAGGCAGACAAGGAAAAGAAGGAATCGCCTCATGTTCCGCCCGCTGCGTTCGTCGGCATCAAGGACTTTCCGTTGAACGTGACCTTGGCGCCGGCTCTTTGATCGACCTCCACGTCCACCGCTTCCATCCGAACGTTCTTCAGCTCCACTGTCACATGACCATAGCGCATCTGCTCCTTGCCGGCCTGAACGCCTACCCGCAGGTCGTTGAACATACCTCCTTCGACACGCATCCGGGATGCCTCGCGCAGCTGCATCCCCTTTTCCGCGCTTTGAATGGACAGGTCCTTCGCCGTGCATTCGCTACCCTGTTCAAGCTTGATGGCGACGCCCCCGATCTCCCGGAAGATCGCTTCAGCAAGGACCAGCTCACCGGCCTTCACCTCCATGGCATCATCCGAAGCACCGGATAAGTGCGCGTTGGAAAGCTCGATCCCGGCCATACTCCCTCTCACCTGGTCCCGCCCACCTTGCAGGACCACATCATCCATGGTCAGCCGGCCCCGGGTCACTGTGATCAGGTCCCGCTCCGCCGAGCCGTGAATGCGCACGTGCTCCATGTTCACTTCCGACCGATGGAACACCAGGGCTGACCGCGATGCCTGGCCATCCACCTCCACATGCACGTTCCGGAGCGTTGATCTCTTGCTGGCATCGAGCACCATCATCGTGGCGCCTTCTCCAAGGAATATCCTCATCGGATCATCCTCATGCCCTTTCCAATCAAGCGGAGAGCGGCTGAGGATGCGCAGCCCGTCGGGCACCCTCAGCACGATCGGGCCGAAGGCGTGAAAGACCATGCCCTCCGGTACGATCAGGTCCTCTTCCAAGGTCCACTCGCCAGCGTGAAGGATGACCTCGCCATGCGGGGACCGGGAAAGGAACGGATGACGTTCGATGTTCCCTTTTCGATCGAGCATTGGAGATCCCTCGACCCCGTCCCGATCGGGAGCATATGGGAACACCTCTGTTCGAGCCCTGGCGTGCGCGCCCAATACCCGCCATTCCAGCTCCATGGGCAAAGTGGCCAGGCTATCGGTCCCGACCGGTACGATCAGTTCCTGGAGTTTCGCGAACGTGTATCGCTGTCTGGGCGGCAGCACGAAGGCGGGCTCCAGTTCCACTCGGCGTTCTTCGCCGAGCACATAGGCTGTTATCTCGATCGGCAGGCTTCCGATAGCCTGCAGCCCCAGGCTCAGGGTGTCGCCTTTAAGCCCGGTACGGAAGGCATGGAACGGCTTCGGCACATCGAGGACCCGTTGGATCGTCCGTTGGTTCGCGTAGTACACGGACCTGTCGAGCTCCTTGTAAGGGAACTCCCGGTAGAGCACCGCCGAGGCGCTGTCCAGCGGTGCTTCGAGGACCTGGAACACGCTGTCCAGGTACGCGGGGGCGGACATGCGCTCCAAATGGCCGACGTACGCGGAGAAGATCACCGGATCGGAAAAGAAGCGCTCGTGCAGATCATGTCTTTCGGAAGGGTCCGATCGGAACCGGTAGGCCCCTGCCAGGTCCCGGATGGGGAAGGCACTGAAGCTTTCGTAGGCGACCGGCTCAAAGCGCTCTGCGACCGGGTCGAAATAGAACTTGACATCGCTCCAATCCATGCTATGATGACCTCCGACCAGATCGAGAAGCGCGTGACGCCTGGCGATCAGGTCGACATGGAACACTTGGGACGCGGCCAGTTCACCACTTCGGAACCCATCCATCAAAGCGACCGCCCGCTCAAAAACGGCCTTCTGATCGGGGTCATTGAGCAGGTCCTTGGTCCCATAGGCGTCCAAGGCCGCCGCCTGGAACTCGGCAAAAGGTTCGTTGTAGCGCACGCCCTGCATCATGTTCAGGCGATGCACCCAGAACAGGGAGGGATCGAAGCGCACGAGCGGACCGGGGATACGGCCATTCTGTTCCAGCAGGGCCTCATCGAAATGTTCCTCGTACGCGTAGATGCCCAGGTCCTCATCATTCAGCACCACGCGCACGAAGCCGTAGCGCAGTGCCACGATGCCCTCCCCTGCGCTCAGTCGGTGATAGAGCCAGTCGCACAGATAGTTGCGCGTGCCCGGATGTTGGAGGCTGAAGCGCTTCATGCCCAGGAACCCTCCAGCCTTCCGGGCGATGACACGGAACGACCACTTCCGGCCCTGAACATGATCGGTCAGCTTGCCTTTGATCCGCAGCCTCGCGTTGAACTCATCGTCCTGATGGCGCAGTCGTGCGTTCACATAGCTGTT
>JAGQVN010000159.1 GCA_020437905.1 Flavobacteriales bacterium | reverse complement strand
TCATTTCCATAGGTACGCGGGGCGACATGGAGCCCTTCCTGGCCATCGGCCGCATTTTGAAGGACCGGGGACATACGGTCACCTGCCTGTTCCCGGAGCAGTTCCGGGACCTGGTGGCGGATGCCGGTTTCGCGTTCGCGTCCCTCGGCACCGGTTTCATGGACATGCTGAACAGCGACCTGGGCAGGTATGCGCTGGGGGGCGGTGGTTCCTGGCTGCGGAAGGTGATGGCCTTCGTGAAGCTGGCACGGGTACAGGCCCGGAACAACCGCGAGATGGTGCAGCTGCAATACGAATTGACCACGCGGCTGCGACCTGACCGCATCGTACACAATGGCAAGGCCATGGTACCGGTGCTGTGGGAGGTGGACCACCCGGGCAGCACGGTGTACATCAGCCCCGTGCCCTACCTGCATTATGTGAAGGGCCACACGCACACGGCCTTCCACAGCAATTACGGCGAATGGCTGAACCGCCTGACCTACCGACTGGCGGACTGGGGGGTCACGAAGGCCATCCTGGCATCCGCCCGCTGGCTGGGCCTTTCAGGGATCACCAAGGCGAAGGTGACCAGGGCCCTGAAGGAGCACAGCATCATCTACACCGTATCCCCACAGCTCTTTGCCCGGCCGCCCTATTGGAGCGCCAACATGCGGGTGCTGGGCTACCATGAACGGGACAAGACCACGAATTGGCAACCCGATGAGGCGCTGCTCCACTTCCTGGACCGGCATGGCAAGCTGCTGTTCGTGACCTTCGGCAGCATGACCAACCCGGACCCGGAGGGCAAGACCGCCATCCTGATGGAGGTCCTCCGGAAACACCGGATCCCGGCCGTCATCAACACCTCCTCCGGTGGTTTGGTGGAACCTGCGGACTACGACCGCGAGCTGTTCCATTTCGTGCACGCGGTGCCCTACGACTGGATCTTTCCGCGGATGCACGCCGTGATCCACCACGGTGGCTCGGGCACCACGCACATGGCGGTGAGGAACGGCTGCGCCTCCCTGGTCATCCCGCATGTGATCGATCAGTTCGACTGGGACCGGACCGTGCATGAGAAGGGACTGGGTCCGCGGGGCATCCCGGTCGCGCGGATGTCGGCCAGGGAACTGGCACCGCGCATCCTTTCACTGATGAACGACCCGACCTACAAGCGGAACGCGGAGGCCCTGGCGGAACGCATGCGGCAGGAACAGGACCTGGAGGACGAGCTTTACCGGGCGATCGTGGGGGATCGGTCGTAGACGCTACGCAGGGCGTTCCGACCGCCCATCCGATCCCTGTTCGCAGCGGTCTTTCCAGCGCATAGCTCCCCACAGGCAGGACGCACAAAAAAAGCCCTCCGGAAGGCTTCCGAAGGGCTTGTTGCGTACAGGTGTTCGATGACTTTCTATCCCCGAATGGATGGTCGATCAAAAACACCTGTACCGTAGTGAGGGGTATCCCGGGGGGCTTGGGTGGTGAGCAGGAATACGAGCGCCCACCGCATGGATCGGGGCCTGCCCAGGGGCAGGTCGGCCTCAGGAGAAGACCGAGGCCAGTTTGCTGAAGCTTTCCTTGAAGGATCCTTTGCTTTCAGTGAAGGCCTGGCCGACCTCTTCCAGCTTTTCTTCGGAGCTGTGCTCCAGTTCGTTGTACTTCTGCTTGAGCTCGGCCTTCTTGGTCCGCAAGGTCTCCAGCTGCGTGGTGTAGGTCTGCTTCATGTCGGCCTTCACCTGGTCGCTTTTGGCTTCCAGTTCGTCCAACTGGGCGAAAAGGCTGTCGATCTGTTGTTTGGCGTGTTGCTTCAATTCTTCTTTCGTCATTCTTCGGTACTTCGGTTTTTGTGATGGCTTGGCCATCGGTTCAACAAATTGATCATGAGGATATTATAAGGGTTATTGTGTGGAATTCTAAATCGATGGACACGATCCCCAGGTACATACTAGACAACGGCGCCGACCACGTCGTCAAGTGTCCAGCGACCCAACCGCCCATCCCGGGATGGACCTATGCCCAGAGCGGATAGATTTGGTGCCATGACCCGGATCCTGTCGCTCGCTGCGCTGCTTGCCGCTTTCACTACCAACGCCCAGGAGGCCCTGTGGCTCCGTGAACCCGCCATCTCACCCGATGGCAAGACCATCTTGTTCTGTTATCAGGGTGATATCTGGCGCGTGCCGGCCAGTGGCGGCGATGCCGTGGCCCTCACCACCAACGAGGCCTACGACGAGTCGCCCGTGTGGAGCAACGACGGCAGCCGCATCGCCTTCTCCAGCAACCGCCACGGCAACAGCGATGTGTTCGTGATGAACGCCGACGGCGGTGTGCCCACGCGGCTTACCTATCATAGCAGCGGGGAGTACCCCACAGGCTTCAGCCCCGATGACATGCAGGTGCTCTTCTACGCCAACAGGCAGGATGATCCGCGCAACCAGCACTTCCCGGTGGGCGGGCTGGGCGAGCTGTATACGGTGCCGGTGGCCGGGGGACGGCCGAAGCAGGTGAGCACCATTGCCATGCAGAAAGCCCGCTACTCCCCGGACGGTAGCCTGATCGTGTACCACGACCGCAAGGGCTACGAGGACAGCTACCGCAAGCACCACACCAGCAGCGTGACGCGGGATGTGTGGACCTACAACACCAGTACGAGCGAGTACCGCCAGCTGACCCCCTTCACCGGCGAGGACCGCAACCCGGTCTTCAGCAAGGATGGGCGCAGCATCTACTACCTGAGCGAGGAGCAGGGCAGCTTCAACGTGCACAAGATGCCGGTGACCGGCGGGGCCAGTGCGCAGGTGAGCTTCCTCTCGGACCATCCGGTGCGCGGGCTCAGCATCAGCGACGGCGGGGTGCTCTGCTTTACCTATCGCGGTGGCATCTACACGATGACCGACGGCGGCCAGCCCACCAAGGTGCCCATCCGCGTGGTGACCGACGGTCGCTACAATCCCACCCGGACCGTGAAGGTGACCGGCGACGTGGACGAAGTGGTGCCTTCGCCCAGCGGCAAGGAGGTGGCCTTCATCCACCGCGGGGAAGTGTTCGTGACCAGCCTGGAGGGCACCACGCGCCGCATCACCGACACGCCCGAGCAGGAGCGCAGCGTGAGCTGGCACCCCGAGGGCCGAAAGCTGCTCTACGCCAGTGAGCGCAATGGCAGCTGGGACCTGTACACCACCAGCATCGTTCGCGAGGAGGAGAAATACTTCTTCCACGCCACGCTGTTGAAGGAGGAAGCGTTGATCGCCACGCCCGCCGAGGAGTTCCAGGCCGCCTACAGCCCCGATGGCAAGGAAGTGGCCTACCTGCAGGAACGCACCGAACTGCGGGTGCTGAACGTGGCCAGCAAGGCGACGCGCACCGTGCTGCCTGCCGACCGCAACTACAGTTACGCTGACGGTGACCAGTGGTACCAATGGAGCCCGGACAGCAAGTGGCTGGTGGTGCAGTTCCTGTATCCCGGCCAGTGGATCGATCAGGTGGGTATTGTGAAGGCCGATGGAAAGGGCGAGGTGATCGACTTGACGCGCAGCGGCTACGGCGGCTGGACCCCGGAATGGAACCACGACGGCACGGCCATCACCTGGTTCAGCGGCCGCAACGGCATGAAGAGCCATGCCAGCTGGGGCAGTCAGATGGACGTGTACGCCATCTTCCTGACGCAGGAGGCCTACGACGCTTACCTGCTGAGCAAGGAGGAAGCGGAACTGGAGAAAGAGGAGAGGGAGGAAGAGAAGAATGAGGAGGAGAAAAAGAAAGAGGAAAGCGGAAAGGGGAAAGCGGAAAAGGACAAGAAGAAGGACGATGACGACGAGCAGAAGGAGGTGAAGCCTGTGCAGGTGGACATGGACGGCCTGTACGACCGCAAGGTGCGGCTGACCCCGAACAGCAGCTTCCTGAGCGCGGCGGTGCTGAGCAAGGACGGTGAGAAGCTGTTCTACCTAACGCCCTTTGAGAAGGGATACGACCTCTGGGAGATCGAGCTGCGCAAGCGTGAGGCCAAGATCATCCACAAACTGGGGGCCGACCGCGCGGGCGACCTGGTATTGGACAAGAAAGGAGAGAACCTCTTTCTGATCAACGGGGGCAGCATCAGCCGCTACGACATCGAGAAGAAGGAGCTGAAGAGCGTGGGTGTGGACGGTGACATGACGCTGAACGAGAACGCCGAGCGGGAATACCTCTTCGAGCATGTCTGGCGCCAGGTGCAGAAGAAGTTCTACACGCCGGATCTCCACGGGGTGAACTGGGATACGCTGAAGGTGGAGTACCAGCGCTTCCTTCCTTCCATCAACAACAACTACGACCTGGCCGAGCTGCTGAGCGAACTGCTCGGGGAGCTGAACGCCAGCCACACCGGCGCCGGCTACCGGCACCGCGACCCCGCTGGCGATCGAACAGCGACGCTGGGCCTGCTGTACGCGTACACCGATGGTCCCGGCCTCACCGTGGCCGAGGTGCTGCCGAAGAACACCGTATTGAAGCACGGCACCCAGGTGAAGGCCGGTGTCGTGATCGACAAGATCGACGGGGAGGCCATCACCGCCGACATGGACCCTTACCGCCTGCTGGACCGCAAGGCCGACAAGCCCACGCTGCTGAGCCTGCATGACCCGAAGACGGGCAAGCGCTGGGACGAAAGCGTGAAGCCGGTGAGCATCGGGGAGGAGTTCGACATGCTGAACACCCGCTGGGTGGAGCGTTGCCGCCACCTGGTGGACAGCCTGAGCGGCGGCCAGCTGGGCTACGTGCATGTGGAGGGCATGAACGATGCCAGCTTCCGTGTGGTCTACGAAGAGGCGCTGGGCCGCTACCACGACCGCAAGGGCCTGGTGGTGGACACGCGCTTCAACGGTGGCGGCTGGCTCACCGATGACCTGGCCACCTTCCTGAACGGCAAGGACTACATGTACCTGGAGCCGCGCGGCCAGAAGCTGGGCACCAAGCCGGAGTTCAAGTGGAAGAAGCCGAGCGTCGTGGTGATGAGCGAGGGCAACTACAGCGATGCGCACATGTTCCCCACCGCGTACCGCGCGCTGGGCATCGGCAAGCTGGTGGGCATGCCGGTGGCCGGCACAGGCACGGCCGTGTGGTGGGAGGGTCTGCAGAACGGCATGTGGTTCGGCATTCCTCAGGTGGGCATCCGCGACCTCAACGGCGTTTTCCTGGAGAACCAGCAGTTGGAGCCCGACGTGCAGCAGCCCCTTGACCCGGGCGCCGTGAGCAGGGGTCGCGACCAGCAATTGGAAGAGGCGGTGAAGGTGCTGCTGGGGAACTGACCCCGCACGTCCTGGCGATATTGAACGACCCGACATACAAGCGGAACGCCGAGGCCATGGCGGAGTGCACGCGTCAGGACCAGGGTCTGGAAGACGAGCTCTATCGGGAGATCGTGGGGGAGTGATCCAGGCATACTTCCATTATCGATGTGATCCCTGAACGTCCTGTAGAGATCTCTGTCCGTCGGCATATGAAATGGTCGGTCATACACCCGGCTTAATGATCAGTTGAGAGGTTGATCGTACATCCGAAAGGGTCCGAGCGATACTTTTGGACATCTCGTAGCTACCGGACATGAACTGTGTTGAGTGGACCACTATTGCATTGAACGTTGTTTCAATTCTGGGCATTGGTGGGGCGGTGTACGCCTATCTGAGGGAGAGCCGACGGAAGCGATCGGAGTGGATGATGCAATTGTTCTCGAAGTTCTTTGAGAGCGAGCGATACAAGGATGTGCGAACGGCGATGGACCATGGTCGGGTGGATGCCTCCTGGATCAATGTGGAACGGCAGGAGGAACAACTTGTGGACTATCTGAACTTCTTCGAATTCATGGCCGCATTGAACGATCGAAATGAGATCAAGCACAGGGAGGTGAATATGCTTTTCGCATATTATTTGGAACTCATTGACCGTACTCCTGACGTTCGCGCCTACGTCGCCAAGAATGGTTTTGAATCCTTGGACAAGTTCTTAAACCGTGGCAGGTCGTGAAAGCGGATCATGTGTTCGTATACGGAACCTTGCGAAGGCGCTCAACAGCTGCGGAGCGGGACCTATTGCTGTCCCATGCCCGATATGTTGGGATCGGGCGGGTGGCCAATGCCGCCTTGTTCGTGGGGGAATATCCCATGGCGGTGCCCGTAAAGGCAGGTAGTCGGAAACCCCTTGTGGGTGAAGTATACCGTTTACCTGAAGAGGGTAGGAACGAATTGCTAGCCAAGTTGGATGAATACGAAGAGCTGCGCGCTGATGATCCTGAGCGCTCGATGTATCGCCGGGAAGTGGTGAAAGTCGATGTTGGTGGAAAGCGCATAGCTTGCTTCATCTATTGGTATAACGGAGAATTGGAGGGATCTCGAAGACTCCATCAGGGGAATATCCTGCGGCAACAGGTCCATTTGGTACCTAATGGCAAGTCATGGTCGGTCAAACTATCCGGTGCCCAGCGTTCGGATAGGATCCTGGCCAGCAAAGAGGAAGCGTTGAAGGTCGCACGCCGGATCGCACGCAAGCAAGGCATCGGGGTCATCATTCATGGTCGTGACGGAAAGATCCGTAAGCGGCTTTCGGTTTTGGCCTGACCGAACGCATGTGTACGGTTCGCGATCATTGGTCGCTAATCGTCCTCGTCGGTCGATCTACCTCCATCTGTTGATCTCTGTTAAAACCGGATGGGAACGATCCGCTCTGCCCCATCTTGTTCCCTGCACACCATGAAAACGCGCTTGATCACCTTCGGCCTTGCCCTTTCCGGGCTCCTGCTTTTTACCTGCGGGCTGCGGCCTTTTACACAGGAGGACAAGGAACAGGTGGTCGAGCACACCGCGACCACCCAGGCTGCGCTTGCTGACCTCGGCTACCACGACCTGGTCCAGCGGACCTGCGCGCTGTTCGTGGGCCTGCGGACGCGCGCATTGGGTGGCGCTCCGGCCTTCGGCGTCGAGGTCGAGGACACCATGGTGAGCTGGAACAAATGTCCCGGTGGCACCATGGTGGCCTGCAAGAAGGTGCCCACGGCCGATGGTGACACGCTGATCACCGGGCTGGTCTTCCCCTGATCGATCACTTCGGAGGTGCCTGCCGCGTGGGCAGGATCCACTTAGGTGCCACATTGCGCCAGGCAAGGTCGGTGGCATAACGGAACAGGCGGTCGCTGGTCACCTCCAGGTGGATGTGCGTCCAGCCATGGATACCCCACTTGTTGGGTACGGGTGCGAACTGGTCCGGGTATTCGTCGCCCAGCTCTTGCTGCTGCTGGGGGGTGAACTTCACCACGGCCAGCAGCTGGTCGGGCCACAGGGTCATGAAGATCTTCTTCTTCACGCTGTAGCTCGGCCTGCCGTGATGCAGGCGCTCCAGGGTGCCGGGCATGTCCAGCGCCATGCTGCGTGCAGTGGCCAGGTCCATGCCGCGAAGCTAAGGGTATCGCGTGGGGGCATCATGAGCCTGCTGCATCTCTGGTCCCGATCTGTACATTGGTGCTCCCCATGCAGGCCGGCCAACGCTATACCTTCTTCCAGACCGCCCGGTGGAGCAGGAAGTACATCAGGATGTTCCTGCTCTTCGACACGCTGGTGGTGGTGGCCTACCACTTCCTGCGCTGGGAATGGATGCTGATGCCCTGGCAGCCGCTCTCGCTGATCGGTATCGCCGTGGCTTTCTACCTCGGCTTCAAGAACAACAGCAGCTACGAGCGCCTGTGGGAGGCGCGCAAGATCTGGGGCGGCATCGTGAACACCTCACGCTCCTTCACCGTGCTGGTGCGCAACTGGGTGAACAACGACGAGTCCATCCGCAAGTTGAACGAGGACGAACTGGATATCCTGCGCAAGGAGCTCG
Organism: Flavobacteriales bacterium; assembly: GCA_020437905.1. GTDB lineage: Bacteria > Bacteroidota > Bacteroidia > Flavobacteriales_F > PHOS-HE28 > PHOS-HE28. The sequence goes on along the minus strand of JAGQVN010000159.1, from coordinate 4,970 downwards.
TACACCGCCATGTGGCCTGGTTGCATGCGCTCACGTTCGAAATGCGCAAGCTAAAGGATTGGGAGCATGTGGCTTCCAACGATGTGGTCATGCGGAAGGTATTGGGCACCGAGTTCCACGACGGACAGTTCGACAAGCTGAGGTCCTACCTGAGCGCCGAGGACCATGCCTACGTGATGAGCAAGGGCAACCGGAGCAGCCACCTGCTCGCCCTGCAGACCAAAAGGCTAACGGAACTGCGACAGGATGGCCTGATCGAGCATTTCCGTCACCTGTCCATGCAGCAGTTGATCACCGAGCTTTACACATTGCAGGGGCAGAGCGAGCGGATCAAGAACTTCCCCTTTCCGCGCCAGTACGCCAGCGTGAACTATTTCTTCACCGTGCTCTTCATCGTGCTGCTGCCTTTCGGCATGCTGGATGTGTTCACCGAGATGCAGCACGACTACTGGATCTGGTTCTCGATCCCCTTCAGCGTGGTGGCCTCCTGGGTGTTCTGGATGATGGAGATGATCGGCGACTACAGCGAGAACCCCTTCGAAGGCCTGTACAACGACGTGCCCATCTCCACCATTGCAGCGGGCATCGAGATCGACATCCGGCAGATGCTGGAGGAGACCGACCTGCCGCCCATCCCCAAGGCGGCCAGCGACATGAACATCCAGATCTGAACCGCGATGCGGAACGCACTTTACCAACGGACCTTGTCCCTGATGCTCCTGGCCGTCTGCCTGCTCGCTGGCGACCTGCACGCGCAATGGAGCACGCACACGATCACCGTGGATGGACGTGTGCGCAGCTACCGTACCTACGTGCCGGCCAGCTACACGGGTGCATCCGCCGTGCCGCTGGTGTACACCTTCCATGGATTGGGTGACAACATGATGGCCTTCGGGGGCATCGGCATGCACCAGGTGGCGGACACGGCCGGTTTCATCGTGGTGGTGCCGCAGGCGGTGGAGGACCCGCTGCTCACCGCGAATGCATGGAACGCCGGAGCGGGCTTCATCTATTATCCGAACACGGACGTGGATGATGTGGCTTTCGTGGATGCCCTGTTGGATACGCTGGAAGCGACCTACCAGATCGACGATCAACGCATCTACTCCTGTGGGTTCTCGCTCGGCGGCTTCATGACGCAGCGCCTGGCCTGCGAACGCAGCGACCGCTTCGCCGCCGTGGCCTCCATGGCGGGTACGTTCGGAACGGGCCTGCCAGGCTGTGTGCCGACCCGACCGGTGCCCGTGGCGCATTTCCACGGCACGCTGGACCAGACCATCGAATACAACAATGGCTTGTGGGGCGTCAACGTCGATTCGCTCATCCATTTCTGGGTCCAGTGGAACAGCTGCGCGGATCCGCCGCAGCATACGCCCTGGCCGGACAACGCGAACGACGGCTTCACCATCGATCACTATGCTTATGGCAACGGTGCTGCGGGCAGCGAGGTGGAGCTCTTCAAGGTGAACGGGGCCGGGCACCAATGGCTCTTCCAGGGCAGCAATGACCTGGGTTACAGCCAGGAGGCCTGGCGCTTCTTCCTTCGCCACACACTGGCCGGAGAGGTAGGCTTTGTTCCTGCTGAGGCGATTACCTACTTGCCGATCCATCCGAACCCGGCGAGCAACAGCTTCCGCCTGACGTTGCCCGGAGCAGCAGGGCAGGAGGGCAGGCTATGGATCCTGGACCCGACCGGCCGCATGGTCCATGAGGAGCGTGTGGTACCCGGCGAGCGTGAAGTGCACCTGGGGACCGGGCTGGCCAGTGCCCTGTACACCGTGCACGTGGAGCTCGGTGAGGCCCGCTATCGCACCACGCTGGTGGTGCACCTGCCGAAGTGGTAGGCGCGCTAGTGGAACACCAGCACCGCCAGCACCAACGCGGCGAGCCCGGTGAGCATGGCCAGTCGTCCCAGGGGGGGCATGCCGGCCATGTGCTTTTCGGCATCGCCCAGCCTGGCCTTGCGCGCTTTGCTGGTCAACACGCCGATCACGCCACCCAGCACCACGAAGAGCACCAGCTTGGCGATCAGGAGCGGTTGGTCGGACAGGACGGCCCAATAGGGTGTCATCAGGTAGCCGCCGGAGATCAATAGCAATACCAATCCGATGTGGCCCATGCGGCTCACGGCGGTGGCGTTCAGCAGGAACTCGCGGCCTTTCTCGGCCTCCATCTTGCTGCTGGCGATGCCCAGGAACAGCATGGCGAAGCTGGTGCCCAGCCCCATGGTCAGGCCGATGAAGTGGATGATGAGCATGGTCTCTCGCATGGTCGGAAAGGTTGGTCCGGACCGAAGATATCGATCCCCGATGACCAGGGCGCTTCGCTCCGCTCGCGCTGACCGCGCCTCCGAGCGAGGCTATGCGCCCTTGGCGATCGCACGTTCCACGCGGGGCACCACTTCGGTAGCGTACAGCTCGATGCAGCGGAGGACGCGGTCATGGGGCATGGTACCCACGGTGAACTGCAGCGCATAGCGTGTGAAGCCGGACCACTTCTGCTGACGGATGATCTTTTTCGCTGCGGTCTCCGGATCGCCAAGGATCATGGCCCCTTCGGGTGAAATTTCGAAGTCGAACTGCCTGCGGTCCACCGGCCCCCAGCCGCGTTCCTTGCCGATGCGGCCCATGCTCTGTGCATAGGCCGGCCAGGTCAGTTCGGCCGCTTCCTCGAAGCTGTCGGCGATGAAGCCGTGTGAGCCGATGCCCAGTTGCAGAGCGGCAGGGTCGCGGCCCGCCTGTTGCCAGGCCTGCCGGTATAGGTCGGTGAAGGCCTGGAAGCGATCGGGCTGGCCGCCGATGATGGCCAGCATCACCGGCAGGCCCAGATCCGCAGCCCGGACCATGCTGGCCGGAGTGCCCCCTACGGCGAGCCAGACCGGCAAGGGGTCCTGTACCGGCCGGGGCTGCACTTCGCGGTCGTCGATCGGTCCACGGTGCCGGCCCTGCCAGCTGATCCGCGTGTGCTTCCGCAGTTCCAGCAGCAGTTCCAGGTTGTCCGCGAACAAGGAGTCATAGTCCTGCAGGTCGTAGCCGAACAGCGGGAAGCTTTCGGTGAAGGAGCCCCGCCCGGCCATGATCTCCGCGCGGCCCTTGCTCAGGAGATCCAGCGTGGCGAACTGTTGGAACACGCGCACCGGGTCCTCGGAGCTCAGTACCGTGACCGCACTGCTCAACCGGATCCGTTCGGTGCGCGCTGCCGCCGCGGCCAGCACCACTGCAGGGGCGGAGGCGATGAAGTCCGCCCGGTGGTGCTCACCGATACCGAAGTGGTGTAGGCCCAGCCGGTCGGCCAGTTCGATCTCCTCCAGCAGATACGCATAACGCTGCTCTTGGGTGATGGTGGATCCGGTGCGGGGGTCAGGACCGTGGTCCACGAAGGAATAGATGCCGAACTCCATGCCGCAAAGATCGGCCTGCCGTTCCTCGCCTGGTCCAGCGCTCCTACTCGGTCTCCACCTGGCGCCACACGTCGTTGGTCGTGTTGCCGATGTTCGGGTCGTTCAGCACATCGTCCGTGCCGTAGTAGTCGCCGTATTGGTTCATCCAATACTGGTTGGAGCCGCTCTCGATCTTGAACTGCTCGCCGGTATACGGGTCGACCGCGTTCTGCTCCTCGCGCATGGCGTCCACCCAGGCCGCCTGCCCGCGGTCGCTGGACTCGTTCTGGCTGCGCCAGGTGCCCATGATGGCATCGTTTACCGCATTGGAGTTGGCGCGGAACTGGGCCTGCTGCGCATCGAAGGCCGCCTGGTTGCTGCGCATGCGGGCGTTGTGCTGCGCCCAGCTCTGCTGCGATTTCTGCTGCTCCTCGGCGTTGTAGGCCGCGAAATACTGCGGATTGTACTTCACGCTGGTCAGGGCGTGCAGCAGGTCAGCCTTGGCCGTGGCGAAGCGGTCGGCATCGGCTTCCAGCACCGTGCAGAAGTAACCCCAGTTCACCATGTCCTGGCTGCTGAAGGTGTTCTGCTGCGTGATCACCAGGGTCTTCTTGTTGCCCGGACCGTTCCATTCGGACACGTTGGCCTGGGCATCCTTTTGCGTGGGCATCACCGAGTACAGTGGATCGATGGCACGCTTGCTGGCCATGGCCACCGTCGGCGCGTTCTCCTGTGCGACGAAGGTGTAACCCTGTTGCTGCATCATCGGCTGGATGTCCTGCTGAAGCACCTGGTCCACCGGGATCCAATTCCGCACCCGCTGACCGTTCTGCTGCATCATCTGATTGTAGCCTGGGTCCGCAGCGATCATGAACATGGTAAAGCCGCTGTTGTTCACTTGCACGCCGCCCGGACCGGTCATGGTCCAGGCACCGTTGCCCTGTTGGTGCAGCTTCCAATCGCCGGGCATTTCCATGCTGGCCATGGGCATACCGTACTTGCTGCTTTGCAGGTACTGCTCCCGGCGTTCGCTGGAAGCCTCTCCACCAAACCATGATCCGTTGTCGTTTCCTTCCTCAGTTGTAAAGCCTTCTTCAGAGGCGGACCCACAAGCGAACAGCAGGGTAGTGAAGAGGAGCGGGAGAGCGGTGCGGAAGGTCATGGTCGGTCTTTTGAGTGTACATCGGGAGGAGGACCCGGATGTGAACAACAAGGTAACCTGCGCCTACCGATCCAACAGCACACCTGCCGCATGATGCCCCATGGCGAAGCAGCCCTGCAGCAGGAAACCACCGGTGGGTGCGTCCCAGTCGACCATCTCGCCGATGAAGCTCAGGTGCGGGTGCTGTACGCTTCGGAAGTGCGGATCGAGCGCTTTGGTGGAAATGCCCCCTGCGGTGGAAATGGCCTCGTCGATCGGACGCAGGCCGGTCACCGGTAGCTGCAGGTCCTTGATGCGCTCCGTGAAACGCTGTGTGTCGAGGAACTCCGCCTTCGTGGTGAAGGCCTTGATCAGTGCCAGTTCCGGTCGACCGAAGTTCAGGGCTTTCGCGTAGGCCGGTGGCTCGATGCTGCGCAGTTTCTGCAGCAG
>JAGQVN010000158.1 GCA_020437905.1 Flavobacteriales bacterium | reverse complement strand
GACTGCAATGGCGATGTGAACGGTACGGCCAGCATCGACCAGTGCGGTGTCTGTTCCGGTGGTAACACGGGTCTGATCCCTGACGCCAGCTGCACGGACTGCAACGGCGATGTGAACGGAACGGCCAGCATCGACCAGTGCGGTGTGTGCTCGGGTGGCAACACGGGCCTGATCCCTGACGCCAGTTGCGCGGACTGCTTGGGTGTTCCCAATGGTCCGGATACACCAGGTCAACCCTGCGACGACGGTAATGGACTCACCGAGAATGATACTTGGGACAACAATTGCAATTGCATCGGAACACCGATCGGCGGTTGCACGGAGTTGTTGACCCTGGACATCACGCTGGACAACTTTGGAAGCCAGACGACTTGGGAGATCTACGATGAGACCGGTACACAATTGATCACGTCTGGTGGTCCTTACCAGGATGGTATCGGTGGTACGGTGATCACGGAGAACCTCTGCCTGAACCAGATCTGCTATCGCCTGATCGTGAATGACGATCAGGGTGACGGAATGCTTGGTGGTGGCTATGTCCTTCGGGACGACCAGGGCCGTCGGATCATTGATGCCGATGGTCAGTTCGGGTCCAGTTCGACGAAGATCACGAAGTTCTGCCTGCCGCTCAGCAATGCCAAGCTCATTGACTCTTGGTGTGATCGAAAGGACCTGGTCTATTCCACCAGTACGCAGATCTACGCCAGCCAGAACATTCCAGGTGCACAAGGCTACCAGTTCAGCATGGAGGACCCACATGGCTCCTATGTGCGCTATGTATTCCGTCCCACCGGCGTGCTGATCCCTGCCAACCTGAACACCTTGCCGCCGCCTGCTGATCTTGACCTGAATGTGAAGGTCCGGGCACTGGTGAACGGCAGCTATCAGGGTTGGGGCAAGATCTGCGTCATCCGCCTGAATACTCCTGGTGGAGGCCGCGCAGCGACCAGCTTGTTCGATGAAGCCTCCGGGATCAGCCTGAACCTGTATCCGAACCCGAACCGTGGAGAAGCGGTCTTCATGGTGGTGGATGGTATCCAGGATGCGGACGTTCGCATTCAGGTCGAGGTGATGGATGTGTTCGGCAAGCTTGTGCATGCTGAGCAGTTCACCGCCACCGGCAGCCAGTTGAACGCGGTGATGCAAATTGATGATCTGGCATCCGGCATCTATATGGTGAACTTCCAGGTCGGTAGTGAGCGTTACACACAGCGACTGGTGCGACAGTAACGAACGACCGTTTTGATCGATAGGGTGGCGCCCCGGCTTCGGCCGGGGCGTTCCTTTTAGTAGGCCATCGTTCACCGCTGAACGCGCCGGACCACGTTCGATGCGATCGGATCAGCCCTCCATGGGATCGATGGATGCGTTGTTGTAGGACTGGCGGCGCATCCCGATCAACGGATCTAAGATTGGGACGTCGCGCAGTGCGTGCGGATGATCGGCGTACGGGGGCCGGTCATGTTCGCTCGTGTGGAGCGCGGCATCAACGCTATTGCGAAAGCGATGTTCGAGCCTTTTGGGTGCGAACAGTTCCATTGCTCCGAGAGTGTCTTGGAACGAGAAAAGGGCCCCCAAGGGAGCCCTTTGCCGATCCATCGGATGGTGGGTTCAGTAGTAGATCAAACGCCGCACCTTGGTCAGGTGCTTGGCCAGGCGGATCACTTGCTTGGTATAGCCGAACTCATTGTCGTACCACGCATAGAGCACCACGTTCTTGCCATCGGGACCAACAATGGTCGCATTGCTGTCGAATACGCTGCAACACGTGTCACCGATGATGTCATTGCTGACCAGTTCCGGGTCGATCTGGTAGTGGATCTGGTTCACGAGATCGCCGTTCAGTGCCGCATTCCTGATCATGTCGTTCACCTGATCAAGCGTGACCGCGGACTTCAAGGTCAGGTTCATGATCGCCAGGGAACCGTTCGGGGTGGGCACACGAACTGCATTGGCCGTGAGTTTGTCCTTCAGGCTGGGGATCGCCTTGGTCACAGCGCTGCCGGCACCTGTACTGGTGATGACCATATTGATGGCGGCACTGCGCCCCCGGCGAGGCTTCTTGTGGAAGTTGTCCAGCAGGTTCTGGTCGTTCGTGTACGCATGCACGGTCTCGATATGTCCCTTTTCGATGCCGATCTCGTCCTCGACAACTTTCAGTATCGGACAAATGGCATTGGTGGTGCAGCTGGCAGCACTGAATATCTGCTCCTGCTCAATGTCCTGGTCCTTGTGGTTGATGCCGTAAACGATGTTCGGGATCTCCTTACCCGGAGCGGTGAGGAGGACCTTCTTGGCGCCCCTCGCCTTCAAATGCCTTTCCAGGTCCGAACGTTTCGTGAACGCTCCGGTATTGTCAATGATCAGGGCATCGCTGATCCCATAAGCGGTATAATCGATGTCCTCGGGAGCAGGTGAGGCGATCATATAAACCGTCTGGCCATTGATGATCAACGCTTTGTTCGCCAGGTCCTCGATCACGGTGCCTCTGAATGTGCCATGAACGGAATCGTTCCGGAGCAAGGCCGCACGCTTTACGATCTCCTCATCCGAGTTACTGCGTGTGACGATCGCCCGCAGGCGCAATTGTTGTCCTTTGCCAGCCTGCTTGACCAGCTCGCGTGCAGCGATCCGACCTATCCGGCCGAAGCCATACAGCACCACATCCTGTGGCGCGAACGTGTGCTTGTCCTCACCGATGAACGCACCGAGCGTGGTGCCGATCCAGTCAGCGACGTCGCCTGGGGCCGGTTTGGTCGCGAGGTACTCATGGGTCAGCCGCCCCAGATCGATCTTGCTGGGAGCGAGGTCCACCGTGAGCAGCTCCTTGGCGATGGTGGCGGATGTGTAGATGTCGATCGGCTTTCGAACGACCTGCCCGGCATAGTTGAACAGGTTGATGACCTCGGAGATGGTGACGTCCAGCAGGTGGTTGCGGAAGAACACGAGCTCGACGCCCTTGCCGTACATCAGGCTGCCGACGGCGTTCAGGATCTCCACCGCGGCTTTTTCGCGGTCCACGTAGTCCTTCAAACCAGCTTCGTAGCCGGTCTTGACTTCAATGGTTTCCATGATGGGAACAGGGTTTGAAATGGTATCGAGGGGTCAGCCGAGGTAGGCCTTCAGCAATTTGCTCCGGGAGGTGTGACGCAATCTCCGGATCGCTTTCTCCTTGATCTGCCGCACGCGTTCACGGGTCAGGTCGAATTTGGCGCCGATCTCTTCCAAGGTGAGCCCATGGTTGATCCCGATCCCGAAGAACAGCTTCACCACATCACGCTCACGCTCGGTAAGTGTGCTCAATGCTCGTTCGATCTCCTTGCTGAGGGATTCGTTCAACAGCATGCGATCGGCGGGCTGGCTGTCCGTGTTCGGCAGCACATCCAGCAGCGAATTGCTTTCACCTTCGACGAACGGTGCGTCCATGCTGATATGCCGGCCGCTCACCTTCATGGTGTCCGCCACCTTTTCGGGTGGAAGGTCCAGGAGCGCAGCCAGTTCCTCAGCGCTCGGGGGACGCTCGTATTCCTGCTCCAACCGGGCGAACGCCTTGTTGATCTTATTGAGGGAACCGACCTGGTTCAGGGGCAGACGCACGATCCGGCTCTGTTCAGCGAGCGCCTGCAGGATGCTTTGGCGGATCCACCACACCGCGTAGCTGATGAACTTGAACCCGCGGGTCTCATCGAAACGCTGTGCAGCCTTGATCAAGCCCAGGTTCCCTTCGTTGATCAGATCGGGAAGGCTGAGCCCCTGGTTTTGATATTGCTTCGCCACGGAGACCACGAAACGCAGGTTGGCCTTGACCAGTTTCTCCAAGGCCAGGTCATCGCCTTCCTTGATCCGTTGCGCCAATTCGACCTCCTGGTCCGCAGTGATCAGCCCTTCCTTGCCGATCTCCTGCAGGTACTTGTCCAAGGATTGGCTTTCCCGGTTGGTGATCGACTTGGTGATCTTGAGTTGGCGCATGCGACTGGTCACGGGCGTCTGGGATTTAAGGGTGAAGGATTCGGTTCCAAGAAGGAAGGCTTGACACGCCCTCCATTTCTGCTGCGAAGGTACTACGGTCCAAGCCTACAGGACAAGCCCCTGTCGTTTGCAGCTTAATGGGCTCATCTTCAGGGATGTTAGACGCCAAGTCCGTAGTAGGCCCTTGTTCCGTTGGGATACACTCCTTCGATGAGGACACCACCGCGCTTGCCTTTCAAGATACGTTGGACATCCTCCGGGTCCTTCACACCTTCCTGGTCGATCCGGGTGATGATGAAACCATCGCGGATACCACTGCTGCGGAACTTGCCACCCACCACGGATTCCACCTTCACCCCGTGCTCCAGGTCCAATGATCGAAGCTCGGATGCATCGGCCCGCACCAATTGTGCTCCCAGCAAGGTGGCCGTGGTCGGGGCAGCGGAGCGTTCGGCCGTGAGGGAGCCATCACGGCCGCGCAGAACGACATCCATGATCTGTTCCTTTCCATTGCGGGCAACGGTCACCGCCACTTTGTCACCAGGGCGGAACTTGCTGACCTGCTCCTGCAATTCAGGGACCGAGTTGACCTCGATGTTACCGACCTTCAGCAGCACATCCCCGGAACGCATTCCCGCCGCCTCGGCAGCGCCACCCTCGCTCAGACCTTGGATGAACACTCCTCGGATACGGTCCAGGGAGGCTTCACTGGCCAGGTCCTGATCCATGTTCCGGATGCTGACACCGATGTAGGCCCGCTGAACATTACCATACTCCAGGAGGTCGCTAGTGACCTTCTTCACAATGTTCACGGGAACGGCGAACGAGTATCCCGTGTATTGCCCCGTGGCCGAGGCGATCGCCGTGTTGATGCCCACGAGCTCCCCGTTCGTGTTCACCAGGGCACCCCCACTGTTTCCGGGGTTCACCGCGGCATCGGTCTGGATGAACGATTCGATGGGAAAGATGTCCCTTGCCGGGTCATACTGCAGGAGGTTGATGTTCCGCGCTTTGGCGCTCACGATCCCCGCGGTAACGGTACTGGTCAGGTTCATGGGGTTGCCCACTGCAAGGACCCATTCCCCGACCCGCACCATGTCGGAGTTCCCGAATTCCATGGTCGGTAATTCCCTGGCATCCACTTTGATCAACGCGATGTCCGTGCTAGGGTCCGTCCCCACCACACTGGCTTCGAACGATCGGCCATCGTTCAGGTGGACACGGATCCTGTCCGCACCTTGCACCACGTGATTATTGGTGACGATGTATCCATCGTCCGCCACGATCACCCCGGAACCCGCTCCTTGACGGGGTGATGGTGCGGAAGGCCGGTATCCCCAGAAGAAGTCCATCAACGGATCTCTGCGGACCATGGCCTCAGTGGTGACGTGGACCACGGCGTTCACCGAACGCTCCGCGGCCACGGTCAGGTCAAGGTCGCCCAACGCCGGGGCATGCACTGGCATGTTCACATACTGGACCTGCGCTTCGGTTTCAGATGCCGCCAGGGGCTTGTCGATCGCAGTTCGTTGGGTCCATCTGTCAGCTGAAAGTGCGATGAACCCTCCAACGATCCCGGAAAGGAACAAGGCGAAAACGTTCTTCATCGTCATGGCTCATTTGATCTGATGGGTTCCCGGCAAGCTCTGTGCCGAGAGCTGTTGAAGGAACGATCGTCAGGACCATTGAGTGCTTCTTTGGCAGTTAAATTTTGTTGATCGCTCCTCTACCCACGGT
>JAGQVN010000157.1 GCA_020437905.1 Flavobacteriales bacterium | reverse complement strand
GGCAGAAAATGGAACAAGCTGGACCACATCCGCGCCACGCGCTCCTTGAACGCGTCCTGGTCGAACCGTCCATGCTCGGCGTTCCAGCGCAGCAAGGCGTCGTACCACGCTCGCAGGGCCTTGATATCCTTCGACGCCACCTTGTCCCGAAAGACCTTGAGACCGATCAGATGAGCATCCAGTTCCTCCTCGGTGTACGGCACTTCCAGGAGACCAAGGACCTGCTCCAGCACCACCCGATAGTCCGCTGCCTTATCGCGGCCATGACTGATATTCTGGTCACCGCGCCGATACTGGATCAATACATCCTGGAGGTTCGCGAATCGGGTGTGCGGGGCCATCCGTGTCCAAAAGAGCCAATCCTCCCCGATGCGTGGCCAGTGGTCGTCGTAGCGCAAGCCATGCTCCTCCAGGACCGACCGCCTCAGGATGGAGGCGCCCTGCGATAGCGGCACCTGAAAGAGGAGCCCGGCCTTGCATGCTTCATCGTCCGCGGGAAAGCGCCATACGGCATCCTGCGTGCCGAAGAGTTGCAGGGCACCTCCACTGGCCCCAACCTCCGGATGAGCGTCCATGAAGGCCACCTGCTTTGCGACCCGGTCCGGGACGGCCAGGTCGTCCGCATCCAGGCGAACGAGGTACTCACCCTGCGCCTCGTTCATACCCGTGTTCGCAGCGGCGGCGGGCCCTTTGTTGTGCTCGTGTCGCACCACGCGGATCCGGGGGTGATCGATGGCAAGAACGCGTTGCACGCCGTCATCCGAGCTGGCATCGTCCACCACGATCAGCTCCATGTTCTCCTGCACCTGCGGAAGCATGGAGGCCAGGGTCGCCTCAATGAACTCACCCTTGTTGAACAGCGGAACGATCACGCTGACCTTCATGAGCGCAGGTGTTGCCATTTGCGGCGGAGCCTGAACAACAACCAACTGGAGGTCCGGAACTGGTCTTCGAGCGCGGCGATCCGCTCCTGTTCCCAGGCAGAGCGTCCAGCACGACCCTGCTCCAGATGCAACAGGCGCCGCATCCCATGGAATGCGCTGCGCGAATGGATGGTCCCGTACCACTTCAACAAGAAATGGACGACCATGCCGCGGACCCGCTCACGGTGCCGATCGGTCACCGGAACGGGCAGCAAACCGCTGCGCAAGGCATGCATGGAGGCCAGGACCTGTGCATGCTCGGCAAGCCCGGTGTCCATGGCCATGTGATGCAAAAGGCTCGCGGTCTCATCCAGGAAGCCCTGGTATTCGCTGACCGTCTTGCTCGCCTCGTGAAGCCGGAAGACGGCAAGCTCGACCGGTTCGAAACGCATGCGCTCCGGACCAAAGCGGAACAAGAGCCGCCACCAGAGGCTCAGGTCCATGACGTAGCGGAGCGCGGGATCCACGCCACCCACGGCGCGCACTGCATCCAACCGAAAAAAGGTGGCGGGCTGGTTGATCACCGGATCATTGAACAAGGCATCGGGGTCCGAGGGGTCGTTCAGGCGCTCAAAGACCTTGTCACCTTCCGCATTGCGGTGCACGACCCGGCCCCCGAAAACGACCAACTGCGGATCCGCAGCGAAGGCCTCGCCGACCTGTTGCAGGGCACCGGGCAGCAAGGCATCATCACTGTTCAGCCACCCGAAGATCTGACCAGTGGCGCGTTCCAGCCCCTTTCCCAACGCGTGGCTTTGTCCTTGGTCCTTTTCGCTG
>JAGQVN010000156.1 GCA_020437905.1 Flavobacteriales bacterium | reverse complement strand
AGCGTCGCACTTCCATGGGTACGCTGTCGCTCATCCGTTGAGCCGTGGTGTTCGTCCGTTCGCTGTACGTGAACACGTGCAGGTGATCGACCGGGATCTGCTCAATGAACGCCCGGGTCTGGTCGAATTCGGTTTCCCCTTCGCCAGGTGTTCCCGTGATGACATCGGCCCCTATGCATGCATGTGGCATCAACCGCTTGATCTCCTGCACACGGTCGGCGTAGAGTGAAGTGTCGTATCTCCGCCGCATGCGTTGCAACAGCGCGTCGCTGCCACTTTGCAGCGGCAAATGGAAATGCGGGGCGAAGCGTCGGCTTTCCGCCACGAAGTGGATGACGGCATCGCTGCATAGGTTCGGCTCGATGCTGCTGATCCGGAACCGCGAAATGCCATCCACTCCGTCCAATGCGGTGATGAGATCCAGGAATCCGGCACCGTCGTTCCGGTAATCCCCGATGTTGACACCGGTGAGGACGATCTCCCGGATGCCTTTTTCCGCGATCGCCCGTGCCTGGGCCAGGATGGGACCGATCGAACCGCTCCTGCTGCGCCCGCGGGCCAAGGGGATCGTGCAGAAGCTGCAGAAGTAATCGCAGCCGTCCTGGACCTTCAGGAAGGCCCTTGTGCGATCACCAGCGCTGAAGCTGGGTCGGAAATCGCGCACTGCTTTGATCGGGCCCCGGATGGCTCGCCCGGCCCCTCGACCGCCTTCGAGCTCCTTGAGATGGACTGCCAGGTCGAACTTCTCCCCGGCGCCAAGGACCAGGTCGACCCCTGGGATGGCAGCGATGTCCGCAGGTTTCAATTGCGCGTAACACCCCACCACGACAATGCATGCGGAAGGGTTCAGGGCATGGAACCGGCGCACAAGCCGTCTGCATTCCTTGTCGGCGTTCTCGGTGACGCTGCACGTGTTCAGGACGAACACATCCGGACCATCTTCCGGTCGCACAAGGGCATAACCCGCTTCCTCCAACGAGCGGGCGAGTGTGCTCGACTCGCTGAAATTCAGCTTGCACCCCATGGTATGAAAGGCAACAGTGCGCGTGTGTCGCATCAGGCTGCGAAGGTAGGAAGTGCGCTCAGGGGAGCGTGCTCCCGGGACTTGCTTCAGGCTCGGACGAAGCAACTACCTTGGCAACCCTTTTCCAACAGCTGCGTCTAAAAGCTGCTCTTCGGACGATCATGGGAACTCTTAAAGCTCGACCCGCCCCTCGCACACAGGTGATCCTGACCAGCGTGGTGATCTGCGCCTTGCTTTCCTTGGCCTCATTTCTGGTGGCCTACGCTGTGCTGTAGTCCTTGGGTATCTTGCCCCCATGCGCTGCATGCTCCTGGGGTGTCTTGTTCTGAGCGCGCTCATGGCCCATGGTCAGGCCCTTCCCAGCAGCATGCTTTGGAGCCTGAGCGGGCAGGGGCTGGGATCCAATTCCTACCTGCTCGGTACGGTGCACAGTATGGATGCCAGAGCATTCGTGGGCAATGATTCCCTCTACATGGCCCTGTCGGCCTGCTCCACACTGGTCGGGGAGCTTGATCATCGCGAGGTAATGGCTGATGCATTTCGGCTGGCAACGGAGATGACGCTTCCCGAGGGGCTCACTTTGGCGGACCTGTTCTCCAGGAAGGACCAGGCCCTGGTCCAACGTGCGCTCGAACACGAGCTGGGGCCCCTGTCATCGATGACCTCTCGCATGAAACCCTTCTGGGTGATCGCCATGCTGAGCGAAAGCAGCATGCGGAAGGATAGTTCCGAGGTCCTGGACGACCATCTTCAGCGAAGCGCGCTGGCCATGGGGAAGGAGGTGCTGGGATTGGAGACCTTGCAGGAGCAGTTGGCCGCGATCGATCGGATACCGCTGAAGCAACAGGCCCGGATGTTGCTTGATATGGTCAGGCACGATCTGTACCGATCCGCCATGGACCGGATGCTGGATTCGTACGCGGCACAGGACCTTCGCGGCGTGATGGAAGCTGCCGACGCGGAAGGGGTACCCGGACGCCGGGACCGGGCTATGCGGGTCGAGCGGAACCGAACGATGGCCCATCGCATGGACAGCCTCATGCATACCGGACGTCCCATGTTCTTCGCGGTGGGTGCAGCGCATCTTCCTGGGAAGGACGGACTGATGGAGATGCTGCGCGAACGAGGCTGGATGGTCAGGCCGGTCCTTGGAAGACCTCGAAAGGACCCATGAGGACCACAGCCTGCCTGGCTCTTCTTTTGGGTATGTCATGGATCACGGGCTGTGGGCGTCCGGACGAGATGGACGACAGGTCCGTGTTCAGGTACAATGAGGCGGAAGGGATCACCGATCTCGATCCGGCATTTGCGCGCAACCTGGAACATATGTGGGTGGTGGACCAATTGTTCGATGGCCTCGTGGAAATGGGTCCGGACATGCGTGTCCGACCCGCGGTAGCGGAGCGGTGGCAGGTTTCGGATAGCGGTCGCACGTATACGTTCCATCTCCGCCAGGATGTGCTGTTCCATGATGATCCCGTCTTTCCGGAAGGCCGCGGCCGCATCGTTCGTGCATCGGATGTGCGCTACAGCCTGGAGCGTATCCGCGACCCGATCACGGCCAGTCCGGGGCGCTGGGTCCTTGACCCGATCCGCCCGGGTGGATCGGGTATCGAGGTGGTCGATGACCGCACGCTGATCATCCGATTGGAGCGTCCCTTCGCACCCTTCCTGAGCATGCTGGCCATGGCGTATTGCAACGTGGTGCCTGAGGAGGCGATTGCCCATTACGGTCCGAAATGGCGTAGGAACCCCGTTGGCTGTGGCCCGTTCCGACTGTTCCACTGGAAGGAAGGCGTGAAGCTGGTGTTGCAGCGCAATGGGCGCTATTATCAGCGCGATGATGCAGGGAACAGCCTGCCGCACCTGGATGCTCTGGCGATCAGTTTCATCAAGGACCCCAACGCGGAACTTCTCGGCCTGCTGAAAGGCGAGCTGGACATGATCAGTGGTGCTGATGGCGGTGCTGTGCAGGAGCTCCTCGACCCACTGGGAAATGTCGCTCCGCGTCATGCCGATCGGATCGCCCAGGTGCGTGCGCCTGCCCTGGCCACGGACTATCTGGGCTTCCTCATGGAGCCGCATGGCCCGTCAGGAGGAGATCTGGTCTGGCTAGATCGACGTATCCGGAAAGCCATTTCAATGGCCATCGATCGTGACGGACTGGTGCGCTACGTACTCCATGGGATAGGTACTCCCGCTGCAGGGGTGATCCCCCCGGGGCTGCCGGGGTCCTCCGCTCGAACGCTGCCATTCGATCCGGAGCAGGCCCGGCAATTGCTTGCCGAGGCTGGATATCCGAACGGGCGGGGGCTGCCGATCCTCAGGCTCACCACCACGGCGAGCTACCTGGACCTGTGCGAGTACGTCCAACACCAGCTGGGTCGGATAGGTATCGACCTGCAGGTGGATGTGGTCCCGCTCAGCACCCACAAGGAAGGGGTGGCCAATGGTGAGTTCGAGTTCTTCCGGAAGAATTGGATCGCGGATTATCCGGACGCGGAGAATTTCCTGCTCCTGTTCCATTCTGCGAACTGCGCACCTTTGGGACCGAACTACACCCGGACCCGATCGCGGGAATTCGACGACCTGTACGGGCAGGCGATGATCGCCGGGGACGAACCGGAGCGGACCGCCACCTATGCGGCCATGGACAGCTTGTTGAACGAGCTGGTACCGGCCGTTTTCCTGCTCCACCCGGAAGTTGTTCGCTTTGTGCGCAAGGAAGTAAGCGGACTGGTGGCCGACCCGATGAACCAGCTGGACCTTCGTCGGGTGCGCAAGGGACAGCCTATCCGATGAACCGGGTGCGATCCATCAGGGATCATCGGTTCGACCGATCCCGGTGATCACCGGGTGGTGGTCGCTAAGCACATCCGGAAGGGACTTGAACCCCCAGCTGACGAGCTCGGGGCCGTGAAGGATGTGGTCGATCCGAAAACTGGGGAACGCACCGATATACGTAGTTCCAAGCCCCTGACCGCTTTCCACGAAAGCATCGCTCAATTGCTCGGTGAGCACATGATAGCTGTAGCTCATCGGTGTGTCGTTCAGGTCGCCACAGTAGATCACCGGGAACGGGCAGGATGTCATGTGTTCACGGATGGTGCGTACCTCCTCTGCGCGTCGGATGAACGCATCACGAAGCCGCTTCATGATCCTTGTCCCACCGCTGCGAAGCGAATCACCCCGGGTATCCCTGTCCAATCCCTCCATGAACCGGTAGTCCTCGTCACCGAAACGGATACTGGCAAGGTGGGCATTGTACACTCGGAACGTGTCGCTGGAGGTGGCGATGTCGCTCCAGATGCACAGGTTGTTCAGTTCATCGGGGAACTCAATACGACCCTGGTCGATGATCGGAAAGGCGCTGATGGTGGCGATCCCGAAGTGGTGTCCTCGTTTGGTACGTTGCGTATAGGCGTCGTGGCATTGCGACCAGCGGAAGCTCTTCAACAACGTGTCCTTCGTGTTGAAGAACCCGGGGTCCTCCGAAAGGAAGAACTCCTGGAGGCACATCACGTCCGCATTCTCGAACACCATCAGGTCGAGGATCTCGTTCCGTGTCCGATCATTGCTCGTCCAGTTGTACAGATCGAACAAGCGCACATTGAACGACATGATCCGGACCCCGGGCCCAGACACCTCCTCCGGTGGAACGCTCCTCCCGAACAGCTGGAAATGATCGCCGATATGACCCCAACCGATCAGTATGGCCGTCAAGGAAAGCAACGAACGCTTCGGGCGGAACACGGCCCAATACCCGGTGAACAAGACGTGTACGACAAGCAGGTATGGGTACAGCATGCCGAACAGGGCGGCTGGCCAGAACATCGCGGGGTCCACATGGGCGGTGGTGTAGCTGAGGAGCAGCAGCGCTGCGAGAACACCATTGGCCCACCAGACCGGTAAATGCCACCGGGACGGACGCATACGCGCTACGGGCTCATCCTTCATGGCTTGCACGGAAAAGGATATCCTTCTCCTCCTTGCTGAGACTGTCGTACCCGCTCTTGCTGATCTTGTCCAAGATCCGATCGACACGGTCCTGGTCCTTTTCCCTGGTCGGGACCTTGGGCTTTGTTCGGCTGCCCCGATGGGTCACTTTCATCCTTCCGGACCGCCTGCCTCGGGCCAGGTCAAGCCCTTGTTCCAAGCCGTTGACAAGTCCCAGGGACCAATCCCTTCCCTTCCGCAATTGCTGCGCGGCCAGGAAGCCGTAAAGGGCCCCTCCCAGATGGGCAATGTGCCCGCCGCTGTTGACGCCCTGCCTGACGCTGACGAGGTCGATGATCACATAGATGAGCGCGATGTACTTCAACCGGACCGGACCCAGCAGGATGAGGTGTACCACGAGCTCGGGCCGGTACGCCGCAATGCCGATGAACACCCCCATCACGGCCGCACTTGCACCAAGAATGGTGCTCCCCTCCGCGTAGCGCTGGAACACCGGAAAGGAATTGTAGCTGATGATGTACAGGGCCAGACCGAACAATCCGCCGAGCAGGTAGTTCCCCAGCAGTCGCTTGGGACCAAGCAGGTCCTGGAAGATCCGCCCTGCGAACCACAGCACGATCATGTTGAACAGGATATGCAGCAGGCCTTCGTGCAGGAACATGTAGGTGACCACGCTCCATGGCCGTTGGATCAACTTGGAAAGGTCGCTGGTGCTCTTCAACCAGTACAGCACGTCCACATTCCCGAGACCGAAAAGCCAAAGCACCAGCCCGATCAGGTGAAGCCCCAGGAACACGCCAACGTTCACGAGGATAAGGCGAACCAACATGCCGCCAGTGCGCCATTGCACTTGAATGTCCTCACGCAATCCCATGTCCGTTCTCGATCAACGCCGGTAGAAGTACGCACCACATGATGCTGCAAACGTCATGCCCGGATGGCCACCTCAAAGAAAGGGTGTATGACGCTTCCAATATCGGATGAGCAGGAATCCGAAGAGCATGCCGCCCACATGGGCAAAATGGGCGATGTTGTCCCCCTCACCCTGGCGGACCCCCATGACCAGTTCCAAGATCCCGTAAAGCGCGACGAAGTACTTGGCCTTGATCGGAACGGGGAAGAACAGCATCAGGATCTCCTGGTTCGGGAACATCATGCCAAAGGCCAGAAGGATCCCGAACACGGCGCCACTGGCACCGATCATGGTGCCCTGATAGTCGTAATACAGTTGGACCAGGTCCCGTTCCGGAACGCGATGGTCCAATGACACCTCGTTCAGGATCCTGTCCGCCTCGCTCAGGGTCATGGCCGAGGCGGCGTCCTTCACTTCGGAGAGGTCGGCACCGTAGGAGGTCACAGCCGCTTCATGCTGCATCACCTCGAAGGCGTTCACACCTGTGTGAAGCGCGGCGGCACCCAGACCGCAGATCAGGTAGTACGTCAGAAAACGTTTGGAGCCCCAGCGCTGCTCGATCGGTCCACCGAACATGAAAAGACCGAACATGTTGGTGAAAATGTGTCCGAGCCCGCCGTGCATGAACATGTGCGTGATGATCTGCCAGGGCCTGAAATGCGGAGAACCCAGGTAATACATGCCCAGATTGGCATCCAGCAGGTTCCGGCCGAGCTCATCCGTGCCGAAACTGAATTTCGCCAGGAAGAAAAGCCCGTTCAGGATCAAGAGGTTCTTCACAACGGGAGGAAGCATGCCCCCCCAAGCGCTTCCAAGTCCGTTCATCCTCGCTCGAAACGTTGATGCAACTCATCCAATCCGAAGGTGATCAGCGTAGGCTTGCCACCTGGGGTGTAATAGGGCATCTCGCAGGCGAACAAACGATCGATCAGATCGTGCATGCGTGTGGCTTCAAGATGACCGTCGTCCCGTCCGGCGATACTGCGTGCCATGCTCCTGGCCAATGCAGCGTGTCGCTCGTTCTTCAGTGCCGCCCGCTCCTGTTGCAATTGTTCAAGCAGATCATGCAGAAGGGCCTCGGGATCGGTGGAAGCCACCTCGGCGGGAAGCCCTGATACGGAGACCGTGCGCCCCCCGAACTCAGCGATCTCCAGTCCCATCGATCGGAGTTCCGGCAACATACCCACCAGCAATGCATGATCGGTGGCGTTGAGTTCCACGTTCCTGGGGAACAACTGTGTCTGGCTCGGACCCCTTCCAAGCTCAAGTGCCTTCAGGGCATGTTCATAAGCGATCCGTTCCGAGGCCCTGCGTCGGTCGATGACCACGAAGCCGGTGGGGAGCTGTGAAACGATGTACTTACCGTGAAGTTGAAAAACAGGCCTCGGTCCCGGATCGACGGACAGGTCCCTTGAAGGAAGCACCTTGGTCCTTGTGGGCTCGATCGCTCCCACATCCGGTCCGGAGGTCCGGTCCGTATCGAACAGCATCTGCCAACCGGTCGGGACCTGTCGGGTTCCGATGTCCTGCGGCCTCCATGGGACGGCACCTGCACTGGACGGACCGACGGGAGCCAGCAATGCCGGCTCCGGTTCGAAGTCCAGGCTGGGGGCGATGTTGAAACGGCCCAAAGCACGCCGGACCGCAGCATGCACAATGGCGTAGATCGAACGCTCGTCCTTGAACTTGATCTCCGTCTTCGTGGGATGGATGTTGATGTCGATCGAGGCGGGGTCGACCTCGAGGAAAAGGAACCAGGATGGATAGTTGTCACGCGCGATCAGCTCGTCGTATGCATTGCGGACCGCATGGTCCAGGTACGGACTGCGAATGAATCGCCGGTTCACGAAAAAGTACTGCTCGCCCCGGGAGCGTTTGGCGAACTCCGGTTTTCCGATGAAACCGTGCACGCTCAATTGCTCCGTGGCTTCTTCCACTGGCACCAACCGCTCATCGTATTTCCGTCCGAAGAGATGCACGATGCGTTGACGTTCGTTCTCCGGGCCGGTCCGGACCACGTCGCTCGTGCCGCTGACCACATGGAACCCGATCTCCGGATGGGCCAGTGCCACACGTTGGAACTCCTCCAGTGCATGCTTCAATTCCACCGCATCGCTCTTGAGGAATTGTCTGCGCGCGGGAATGTTGAAGAAGAGACCCTTGACAGCGATGCTGGTGCCGACTGGGGTGACGACCGCCTCGTGGATGCGGGTTCGGCTACCCTCGACCACCACGCGCGTACCCAGTTCCGCGTTAGCCGAACGGGAACGAAGATCGACCTGTGCCACTGCTGCGATGCTCGCCAGTGCTTCGCCTCTGAATCCCTTCGTGGTAATGTGCAGCAGATCCTCGGCCGCACCGATCTTGCTGGTGGCATGCCGTTCAAAACAGGTCCTGGCATCCGTATGGCCCATGCCTCGTCCGTTGTCGGTCACCTGGACCAGGTTCCTGCCAGCCTCCTTGAGGACAAGGGTGATCTCCGTCGCACCCGCGTCCACGCTGTTCTCCAGCAATTCCTTTACCACGGAGGCAGGCCGTTGCACCACCTCGCCTGCGGCGATCTGGTTGGCCACATGGTCGGGGAGAAGGCGGATGATATCGGTCATATTCAGACCTGCTCGAAGAAAGTGCGGTAAATGAGGTAGAGCATCGCGAGGACCGCCCCCAGCACGACCAACAGGCGGTTCACAAAGCTGCCATCACGTTTCTCACGATGCCAAGAGTGGCGAATCCGTTCCTGGAAATACGCCCGATCCTGGGGCGTTCGCATGGCGTTCATCTCCTTCGCAGCACGGGCTTCACGCTCCTTCGCTCGCTCAACTGCCGGATCGTAATAGCGCGCAGGGAAGTCGAAGCCGCGCGGACCGCGGTTGCGGAACAGGGAGAGCATCTGTACGATCCGAGGGGAATGCATCGTTGCCGCTCCCAAAGGTACAAGGCCCTCCTGCACCATTCCGAACGTGGGCCATGATCCCCGCTGTTGATGCGTTCCTGTTGATAAGAGGCGCCCTACCCGCGAACCGTGCGGTGGTCGCCCCGGTAGTTTTGACCGATCACGATGCGACGATTCTTTTTGATACCGGCGATGTTGGTCCTGCTTGCTGCTGAACTGGGCGGAGCTTCCGAACATCCCCATCCGCTCCCTCAGGTTCCACCGTTCCTATCAGCTGATGCGGCGTGGGCCGATTCCGTGATGGCCACCTTGGATACCGGGGAGCGGATCGCACAACTCATGATGGTGGCGGCGTACAGTAACAAGGGTGCTGACCATGTCACTGAAATGGAGCGGCTGATCTCGGAGTATCAGATCGGAGGGCTGATCTTCTTCCAAGGCGGACCGGTCAGGCAGGCGCATCTGACCAACCGCTATCAGTCCATCGCACGTACGCCCCTGCTGGTGGGAATGGACCTGGAATGGGGACTGGCCATGCGCCTGGACAGCACGGTCCGGTTCCCCAAACAGATGACCTTGGGCGCCATACCGGATGAGGAAGGCATCCATGCCATGGGGCTTGAGATCGCCAGACAAATGAAGCGGCTGGGGGTTCAAGTGAGCTTCTCGCCGGTCGCTGATGTGAACAACGATCCGAACAACCCGGTCATCAATGATCGAAGTTTCGGTGAGGACCGCGATAATGTGACCCGCAAGGCGATCGCATACATGAAAGGGTTGCAGCAAGGAGGGGTGATCGCCACCGCGAAGCACTTTCCGGGACACGGTGACACGGATGTGGATTCGCATAAGGCCCTTCCCGTGATCGCGCATAGTCGCACCCGGCTCGATTCATTGGAGCTTTATCCTTTTCAACGATTGATGGAGGAGGGGCTTTCGGCGATCATGGTCGCCCATCTGGAGGTCCCCGCCTTGGAGAACGCGAGTGGTGTGCCGACCACATTGAGCCGTTCGGTGGTCCACGACCTGCTGTCGGATGAGCTCGGGTTCAAAGGATTGGTCTTCACGGATGCGTTGAACATGAAAGGGGTGGCCAATGCGGATCGACCGGGGGAGATCGAGCTTCGTGCCCTTCAGGCGGGCAATGATGTGCTCTTGTTCCCCCAGGATCCGGTGAAGGCCATGGAACGGATCGCCCAGGCAGTGGTCGATGGAGAGCTGGATGTGGCGGAGATCGACCGGAAGTGCTTCAAGGTGTTGCGGGCGAAATACTGGGCGGGCCTTTCCCGAACAAGGACCATCCCCACTGAAGGCTTGGTCGACGACCTGAACGATCCCGCTGCACTGGCCCTGCGCAGGAGCTTGCTGGCACAAGCCGTTACAGTGGTCCGGAACAAGGACGAACTGCTTCCACTGCGAAGGGATGGGGAACGGATAGCCTCCGTGGTCATTGGGGGCGACGAAGGGACGGACCTGACCTACTTGATCGACCGCCATGCGCGTGTCGATCACTTCCGCTGTGAGAAGGAAACAAGCGATCAGGACCTGAGCAGATTGATGGCCGATATCGAGGGGTATGGGACGGTCCTCATCAGCGTGGTCGGAACGAGCTATCGGGTCTCACGGTCCTTTGGAGTGCCCGATCGCGTGTTCGAAGTGATCCGGTCGATCGACGAGAAGCATCGGACGGTGGTCGCCTTCTTCGGCAATCCGTATCGGCTGACGGATGCCAGTGGCATGAACGAGGTGGATGCATTGGTCGCGGCGTACGAGGATGCCGGGGATGTCCATGACGTGACCATGCAGGTGATCTTCGGTGCGCGCCCGGCCAAGGGAGCTCTTCCTGTGGGGCCTTCCTCGCGCATCCCGGTGGGTGCAGGGATCGGGTATGGCGCGACCGGTATCCTGACCGAAGGGATGCCTGAGGAGCGCGGTTTGAGCACTGCCGATCTGATGATGTTGGAACCGATCGTACGGGAGGGGATCCGGGAAAAGGCCTATCCGGGTTGCCAGGTCCTGGTCGCCCACAACGGCATGGTGATCTGGAACAATGCCTATGGCGGAATGACCTACGATGCCGAACGACCGCTTCGTAACGACGATGTCTACGATCTGGCCTCCATCACCAAGATCGCGGCTACCACGCTTGCCTTGATGGCCTTGGTGGACGAGGGCCGATTAGACCTTGACGCCGATCTGGGCACCTACCTGCCGGTCCTCCGGACCAGGAGCCCAGGCCATGCTCAGCTGGGCATCCGGGAGGTGCTTGCCCACCAGGCCGGTCTGAAGGATTGGATCCCCTTCTACAAAAAGCTCATGCAGGATAAGAAGCTTCGCCCCGGGGTGGTGGTCGAAAAGCCCGATCCAACGCACACCCTGCGTGTGGCCGAGCGTGTGTATATCGACCCGGCATACAAGGACAGTCTGCGCCAGTGGATGCTTGATGCACCGTTGTCCGCAAAGAAGGAGTACAAGTACAGTGATCTGGGGATGTTGCTGATGCAGTGGGTGGTGGAGGAGGTGAGCGGGAGCGCGCTGGACGCCGTGTTGGAGGAGCGCTTCTATCGTCCGCTGGGTCTATCCAACCTGGGCTTCAAACCCCTTGATCGGCTACCCAAGAGCCGTATCGTACCGACCGAGTACGATGCCGAATTCAGAAGGCAGCAAGTGCATGGTGACGTGCACGACCCAGCGGCGGCCATGTTGGGAGGTGTGGCGGGCCATGCGGGATTGTTCAGCAATGCGCATGACCTGGCCGTGTTGATGCAGTTGGTCCTGAACAAGGGCTCCTATGGCGGCGAACGCTTTCTGAGCACGGCGGTCGTCGATGAGTTCACACGCTGCCAGTATTGCATCGAACAAGGTCCGGGGGCGGGGACCAAGGATGTGAACCGCCGCGGATTGGGCTTCGACAAACCGGTGCGCGATGGGGAAGGAGGGCCGACCTGTCAGTGCGTGAGCCTGGCCAGCTTCGGTCACACGGGCTTCACAGGTACCATGGCCTGGGTGGACCCCGAAGAACAGCTCATCTATATTTTTCTGAGCAACCGTGTTTATCCGACCGCGCTGAACAAAGGCCTGATCCAATTGGACATCAGGACGCGGATACAGGAAGTGGTGCACGAAGCCGTGGCGCGTTCCGCAGGACCTCGGTAGGTCCATTCCCTGAATATCCTCGATCTTGAGTGCGTGATGTCGGTCTTCGCACTGCTCCTGCGCTTCTTGTGCGCCATAGCGCTGTTGTGCTTCCTGTGCTCTTCACCGACAATTATCCTGGCTCAGGATGAGGACCCGACGGTGACCCAGTGGAACAGTTGGTACATGTTCTTCGGGAACCATCGGCTCAGTGAGCGTTGGGGCCTGCACACTGAATACCAATGGCGGCGAGAGGGTCTGGGTGCTTGTTGGCAACAATCCCTGCTTCGTATCGGCGCTGACCGTTACCTGAAGAGCGGTCCCATGCTCTCTGTTGGCTATGCTTGGATACAGAGCTTTCCATATGGTGAGCAACCCGTTGCGTACGACTTCCATGAGCATCGCATCTGGCAGCAGTTGATCCTGAGACATCGGGCAGGGGTGGTGGACTTCCAGCATCGCTACCTTTCGGAACAGCGCTTTCTTCAGCGGAAAGAGGCCGCGGAGCATGGCTATGAACACGAGGAATGGCTCCTCCGTCACCGCGCTCGCTATCGATTTTTTATGACCTTGCCGCTGAACGACAGGACCATTTTGCCAGGGACCCTCTTCCTGGCCGCGTACGATGAGGTCTTCCTGGGTTTCGGTCCCGGTATCGGTCCGAACATATTGGACCAGAACCGCCTGTACCTGGCACTGGGCATGCAGTTCACGCCAGCCGTACAGCTTCAGTCGGGTTACCTGAACCACTTGGTGTTCAAGAGCGATGGCATCCGTGCCGAACGGAACCACACCTTGCAGTTGGCGCTGACCATTAACCTGGACCTGCGACGCGCGGAAGAGATCCCCTGACCCGGTCTAACGGCCGTGGTCGGCGATCCGACCGTCGTCCATGACGATCGTGCGATCGGTACGCTTTGCGAAGTCCTCATCATGGGTCACCACCAGCATGGACCGTTCGCCCTCGGCGCTCAGGCCTCGCAGGATGTCGAAGACGATATCGCTGTTCTTGCTGTCCAGGTTGCCGGTGGGTTCATCGCCCATAATGATCAGCGGATCGTTGATCAGGGCACGGGCAATGGCCACGCGTTGCTTCTGTCCGCCACTGATCTGGTTGGCCCGTTTCAAGGCCTGGTCCCCGATCTCAAGGATCTTAAGACGCTCCATCGCACGGTGTTCAACCTCCTCCGGGCCATACCGGCCAAGCTTGAGTGCAGGTAGCATGACGTTCCGGAGGACGCTGAACTCGGGTAGCAGGTAATGGAACTGGAACACGAACCCGATCTTCTCGCTGCGAAGGCGAGACAAATGGTCTCGGTCCATACCGGTCGTGCTTTTGCCATCCAGCAGCAACTCCCCCTGGAAATCGGTGTCCATGGTGCTCAGGATATAGAGCAGCGTGCTTTTGCCGCACCCGCTCTTGCCCATGATGCTCACGAACTCTCCGCGTTCCACAGAAAACGAGACCTCCTTGAGGACCTGCACGGTGACCGGGTCATGGAAGGTCTTGCTGACCTTGCGGGTCTCCAGAACAGGGTCAATTTGGCTCATTTTCCGCGAATGATCTCCACTGGATCGATCCTGCTGGCCCGCTGAGCGGGGAACAGGCCCG
This sequence comes from Flavobacteriales bacterium, assembly GCA_020437905.1. Taxonomy (GTDB): domain Bacteria; phylum Bacteroidota; class Bacteroidia; order Flavobacteriales_F; family PHOS-HE28; genus PHOS-HE28. Next base: position 39,077 of record JAGQVN010000156.1, on the reverse strand, counting down.
CGATGTAGGTGGTCACCAATGCGAAGGCGACACCGATCAGGTAATACCGGCCACTAAAATCGACAGGATAGGTCTTGATCGTAGGCAGGGCCTCTGTCTCGAAAGGGATGTGGCTGATCCCGATCGAAGCAAAATAGCCCATCACCAGGCCGACGGCACCGCCACATACGCCGATGATCATGCTGAGCGAGATGAAGATGGCCCGCACATCGCCTCCGCTGAACCCGGTTGCTTTCAGGATGGCGATGGAATCCAGCTTCTCATAAATGAGCATGTTCAGGATGTTGTAGATCCCGAAGCCGGCAACGATGAGGAGCACCACACTGACCACATAGCTGATGATGCTCCGAACGTTTGAGCCTGTTTCGAACTGTGCATTGGCGGTCTGGATGTCCAGGGCCTCCACATCGAATTTCCGCGCGAACTCCCTGGCCAGGGCAGGAGCGGAGGCCAGGTCGTGCAGTTTCACCTGGATGTCCGTGATCATGTCGTTCCCCCGCCCCAGCAGTTTCTGGGTGGTCTTGATGCTCGCATAGCACTGCACATTGTCCAGGTCCGCCAATCCGCTTTGGTAGGTACCCACCACCTTCAACATGGTCCGCTGCCCATCGGCGGTCGTGACCTGCACCATATCCCCGAGATCGACCTGCATCTTATCGGCCACGCCTTTGCCCAGGATCACACTGTTCACCGCGTTCAGGTCATGAACAGAACCGCTGACCACATAATCACTGAAGCGGAACAAACGATCTTCCTCTGCCGGTTGGATGCCATTGATCACGCCGTTCAGGTCGATGGTCCCCACATTGAAGAACACCTGTGCGGTGGTCTTGGCGGCGATGCCCAACACGCGTTCGTCTTTCTCGAGGGCTTGCATGATCCCCAGAGCGTTCCGGACCCTTGTCAGTTCCGCCTTGGGTTTGATCCTGCTGATGAACACGGTGCGGTCTGCGAAATCGGGTGCCAGATCGAGCGGTTGGTCCTCGCTCGGTTCGATCTCGTTGTACAGTCGGATGTGAGGGGTCCGGTTCAGGATCAGCCCATCCAGGAGCTCGTTCAAGCCGTTCATGAAGCCGCTGAGCGCGATGTACATCATGATGCTGAACGTGACCCCGACGCCTGCCACCACGCTCTGCTTCAAGCGTGCAAGCAGCATGGTGGTGGATATCCCCAGGATGAGCTTCAGGTCCATGGTCATGGAAGGACCACCACGGTGGATGCGTCAATGCCGGAGATCACCTCGACCATTTCCAGGTCCCTGAGGCCGATCTCCAAGGCTACGCTGTCCCCACTGGCCAGGATCACCCGGTCATCGATGGTCACATAATTGGCAGGCAGGAGCAACGCTTCCTGCCTGCTTCGGATCACGATGTTGGCTTCGGCCGTCAGGTTGGGATAGAGCCGAGAGGGGGGCTTGAGGAAAACGGCTTCCACGGAGAACGTGCGGGAGCGCTCATCCATCAGGGGGTCCACCTTGGTCACGATCGCCTCCATGACCTGGCCCCGGTAACTATCCATCGTTACAAGCACACGTTGACCGGGAGCGATCCTCACGATATCGTATTCGTCCACGTTCAGTTCCAAAAGGAAATCCTCCGCGCTTCCCAGCACGGCCAGTGCCCGCTGGGTGGTGGCCAATTCCCCTTTTTCAATGCTCACATCGTACACCACCCCATCGATCCAACTCCTCACGGTCCGGTCGTCCTCCGCCACTTTGCTAAGCTCGAGATCACTTCGAGCAAGGGACAACTCGGTCCGCAGCCGATCCCGGCTTTCCGCATACGCCTCAAGTGCTGCTTCGTAGTTGGCCCGGGAGGTGGTATAGGCCAATCGGCGCTGTTCCAGGTCGTTCTCCGAACCGATCTGCTTTTCCCATAAGCGCATCTGTTTGGCATATAGCGCGCTGTCGTTCTCCAGGCTTTCCCGGGCACGGGTCACCGATGCGCGGAGCTGTGCAAGCACCGGGGAGTTGGAAGAGGCGTTCTTCTCCAGGAACGCCAGGTTCACTTCCGCTTTGCGGCTCGCCAGGCTGCTGGACCGGTCATCGATCAGGAACAGTGGGTCTCCAGCTTCCACGGTGTCGCCCTCTGTGACATAGGCCATCAGGAGGATGCCGTTCACTTGCGAATGGACCACGTATTGATCCAATGCCTTGACCACACCGCTGGCATAGACGCTTTCGGTGATCGCACCTTCCTTGGGCCGGGTCGTCACTCGTTCTTCCGTGCAAGCAGAAAGGGCTACTATCAGGAAAGGCGACCAACGACCGATCCGCGAGCCATATTGAATGGAGCCCAGGAGCATCATCACCGCCGACCTCTGGGTGCCGTGCGCCCACCACCACCGCCCATCGGCGGACGTGCGGGCATGGAGCGCTGTTGTTGCTGGAATCCGTTCACACGCTGCTGACCGCGCATGCTGTTCTGGTGCTGCCTTTCCATCTGCTGCATGCGGTCCATCCCTCCGGCACCCCCGGTGGTTCCGGGCCTGTTCCCGGGCGCAGTGCGGTCGCTCGATCCGGTGGAAGGTTTGTTCGCCATCGAAGGCGCTTTGCCGGCATCCTGCCATTTTCCACCAGTGTCATAACGCTTCCAACTGTCATTGGTACGCTGATACACGTCCCCCTTCTTATCCGTGTACACGTGCTCGGGCACCTTCCCGGTGGCTGGCCGGCCGGTGGGTTTACCCTGAGTTCGTGGAACGTCCGATGGGACCTTGCCCGCTGGTCGCTGTGCGGGTCGGCTGGGTTCCACTCCCGGCCTTTGGCGATCGTACAGGTTGCCCGACCGATCCCGACCGCCTTGACCGATATTGATGTTGGTGCTGTTGTCGATGTTCACGGTATTTTTCCCATAGCGGACCGGTCGCCCATAATAGCCGCCACCGTAAGGCGGTCGATAGTACGGCGGACGGTACATCGGTGGTCCCCACCAACCTCCATAGTGCGGATACCCGCCCACACCGAATGTGAACCAACCCACGCTCATCGAGAAGCCCATGCTCCAACCGGTCCACGGGTTGTAGTGCATGCTGAACCCATAGGTGACCGGGCGCGGGTAATAATAGGTTCCGTACCACGGACTGTAGTAGTAGCCGGTTCCGTAGATCACGGTAGGACCGTACACGTATGAACCTGTATAACCGGGTGTGTACCCCACATAGACGACCTCAGGTGTGCTTTCATACACCTCCACATATTTCACATTATACACCGGACTTTCCGGAGGGATGTTCTCCAGACCATCCGGCGTTTCCGTGGAAACGGTCCATGGTCCCTGTGGGGAAGGGCCGTCGAACCAGATGCCGTTATCCAGCGCATGATAGCGCTTGCCGATCCGAAGGACAGTGGTTGAGCTGTTCTCGGCGTAGGCTACATCCGTTCCTTTCACGTCCACGAAGCTGGGCTCACCATCGAACTCAACGTTCAGGGTCGTGTTCCGATCCACCTTGGCGGTCTGCGGCACTTGTGCGTCCAGAACGGCATCGCGGGCGGCATTCGTACCGGCCACGCTCGCCAGGACGTGATCCTTCTCTGCACCTTCGGTGATCTTGGCGAAGTCCCCGGGTAGTTTGTCGGCGGGAACGTAGGTCCAGGTCCCATTGCTCAGATCCGGAGTGCGATACCAGCGTCCGCTCAACAGCGCGTAATACTGCTGGTCCTCAATGGCCATGAACAGATCGTTCGGGGAATTGCTTACATACAGGAGGCCGGTCCCTTCCAGTGTTTTCATCTCAGCCTTGCCGGTGGTCTGCAGCAGCTCAGCAGGTGCGGTCCGAACCACAAGCTCCGGCGGTGCGCCTGGTCCGGCCTCATCAGCACCTTCACCCTCGGTCGAGAGAGCCTCCTTCAGTTCCCGAGGAACGTCCTCCGTTAGGGTCCAGGGTCCAACGATGCTTTCCGCCTCATACCAGTATGTTTCGCTTCCGAGGTAAAGTGCCGCACCTTCCTTTTTCCGGGCGATCAGGAAGGGCGTGTTCAGTACCCGTTCATACCCCAGTTTTTCATCCTTCTTGAAGATGGGATCCCCATCGATGAAAACCAGGGTGGAGGGCCGATCCCGGTAGATGATCTCCGGTGGGGACGTTGAGAATTCATCCGTGCTTCCGGGAATTTCCTCTAAACTGGCGATAAGCCTGTCGATGGAGAACGGGGCCACGAGCCTGGGCACCTCGGTGCGCACCAAGGCCTTTAGCTCTTCCGCCCGTGAGCTATCCGCGATCGAAGGGAACCGGACGCGCTTCACTTCCTCTGAACGGATAGTGGCGATCCGCGTCTCCCGGTCCACATCCAGTTCACATTCCGTCCAGATCGCCCCAAAGACCGGCTCGGTATCGATCCCGGTGGCTCGGAACGAGATGGCTGCACGGCTGCTGAGGCGTGTCCCTTTGTATGACTCAGGCTGGGGTTGGTAGATGGTGAGGACCCCCTGTTCGGTCCCAATAGGCAGTGGCCATTGGTCCTGTGCCTGAAGACCAAAGGGGCTTGCCAGGGCGACAAGGACACACGTCCGGAGCATCGCGTTACCGGGATAAAGGATGCGTTGTTGATGCATGCGCTACTTCTTCTTGTATTCGCCGTTCCTCCACGCCTGGATGAACTGTGCCCAGGCGATCGGATTGAACAGGTTGATCGATGGATAGCCACCTTGGCTGTAAAGACGCGTCTGGTCCAATTGCATCTGATAGCGGAAGCTTTGGTAGGCGTCCGGCGGAAGGTTCTCCATGCGCTGAAGCATTTCCGCGGGGGAAAGGTTCTTCATGGCCAACTGGTAGTCATCGGCCGGCAGCCTGAGGTCCAGGAATGCCTGCCTGAACTGTTCCTTGCTTGGCCAGGGGAAAACGTTCACCGTATTCAAGAGCACCGTGTCCCGGTTCATCTGGTGGATCATCGAATACTTGTTCTCGTCCAGATCGAGCGGTATCACGAACTGGGAGCGTTCGAAACCTACAGCTGAGAACAGGATCGTGTCCCCTTCCTGGGCAACGAAGGAAAAATAGCCGTAGACATCGCTCATGGTGCCCCTGTATGTATTCTTCACCAGGATGTTGGTGAAGGGCACTGGAAGCAGACTGTCTCCGGTAACCACTACGCCGCTGAACTGGACCAACTCCCGGTCCCCCTGTCCGAGTACAAGCATGGGACCCATGAAGGTCAGTGCGAAGAGCATCGGTCGAATTGGCATGGCGTAAAGGTAGGACCCGGGTTCGCCGCCGACCGTGCAGATCCGGTGCCATTGCCAAGGCTGGCCCATTGGTCTAGTTTTGCGGACATGGGAAAAGAAGGGCTCGGGTATCTATTGGCAGGGATGGTCCTGTGCACCGCACCGATGGCACAGGCCCAGATCGTGATCGATGAGGCGGATATGGCCGATGCTGGCGATACGCTACGGTATTGGAACGGTCTGTTGCTGCAGTTCGACGGGGGCGATACCGGCCCGAACCATGTCTGGGACTTCAGCGACCTTGGACCTTTGTTCGAAGGAGCCGATACGCTGGTGACCGTTGGTTCAACGCCGTTCTTGTACCAGTTCTTCTTCAATAATCCGATCCTGTATCCACAGCACGATGCCGACTACGCGGTGAAAGGGCTCGAATTCGGCTTCCAGCAGTTGCAGCTCACCAACGTGTACGACTACTTCAAGGTGGGCGGCAGCGGTCTGCGCAATGTGGGCTTCGGTGCGACGATCAACGGTCTGCCCAGCTCGGTACGACGGATACCGGTGGACTACATCCATCGCTTCCCTTTGGAGTTCGGGAATGTGGATACTTCGTTGAGCAATTGGGATATCGACATTCCCCTCCTGTTCAGTTTCCGCCAGGAACAGGAACGCAGGAACGAGGTGGACGGTTGGGGAACGATCTATTTGCCCACCGATACCTTGGAAGTGCTTCGGGTGCGTTCGGAGATCGAGCGGACGGACAGCATCTACATCGATCAGTTCAACTTCGGGTTCTCCCTGCCCGAGCCTCAGACCATCGAGTACCGTTGGCTGGCCCAGGGAAGGAAATTTCCTGTACTTCAGGTGAATACGATCGGAGGTATTCCTGTGCTTGTGCGCTTCCAGTATGACTTGGAGAATATCTCGACAGCTGTAACGGCGAACGAGGTCGGTGGTTTCTCGGTATTCCCGAACCCGGCATCGGAGCGGGTCGTCGTGCGCGCGGCGGATCTGAGGGGTGCGGAACTTCGCCTGTTCGATCCCTTGGGGCGCCTGTTGGGATCATGGACCCCGTTGACGGATCGCACGGAACTGGACCTGTCCAACGTACCGGATGGCGTGTACATGCTGGCCATGGAAAGGGACGGTCACCGCTGGACGGAGCGCTTGGTCGTGGCCAGATAAGCTGACCTCAGCGCAGGAAGGTCCGTTCCACGCGTGTCGTGTTCCCGCGTTCGTCCCGGACCTCGAGTACCAGCCTTCTCTCCCCCTTTCCTTCAGAGAACCGGTCGAACCGATGGGAGAGTGTCTTCGTGCGCGGATCGTAGACCAGCACTATCCATTGTCCATCGAGCGTGGCCTCCCACTCATCCAGCCCGCTCAGTTCATCGGAAACGCGGAACGTGAACCCGGACCGGCCGCGCATGTCGCTGTGCAGGCTTACCGCCATGACCTTCGGGGGGATGGTATCCACCCGCAATGCGAAAGAGCCAAATCTTTTTGTGGAAGCCGTGATCCAGCCATCCGATGCACGCCCACCCTCAGGCGAGCTCCTGCCTTTAACGTCGGAACGGACGACCACGGTCTTGTTCAGTAATCCCACCGGGACCTGATCCGCCTGGATGGAAACCTCGGCTGCAACATGCAGGGGAACTGTGGCGTCCAGTACTTCGAACCGTTCGCTCAGGAATGGGCTTCGCGTGGTGTGCCGGGCGAAGCGGATCGCCTCATCGTCATACAAAGCTCCCGAGGGAATGTGCAACCGGAAACCGGGCTGAACGAAGCGATTGTCCCGGTCCCATGCGAACCGGCTTCCGGTGACCCCTCCCCGGCGATCGATCCCTTCGCGAGCGGGAGCCCCCTGAAGGACCCATTCCACGGTGCTGGTATTCTCGTTGGCGTCGCTAATGACCACACGCACCCGGTACGTTCGATCCGGTTCCACCTTCAACCAACCGTCCGAAGCGCCCTGGTACAACTTGGAACGGTCGTTCGGAAGCCGGAAACAACGGTGGTAGTGCATGCTGTTGGACGTGAATAAGCCATGGTCCATGTGGGCGTTCGCATAGCGGGTCTCTGCAAAGTCCACCTCGCTCAGGAGCACTTGGAACACTTCCACTTCATCCACAAAAAGCATCAGGCTGCGAACCCCGCAGGTGTTCGGTGAACCATCGTAATGATCGATGGTGTGTACCGCAAATCCAACCTCTCCTGAAGCTGTTATAAGATCCTGAGGTCTAAGGCTGTATCGCCCATTGCTTCCAGTGACAGGGAAGCCGACGGCACTCCCGGGATAGGGTGAAGCCCAGGATGCGCTGTCCCGAGGGTACACCCGGATGCCCCGAACGATCGGTGCCTGCGAATCCGGTAAGTCCAGGCCATAAGCTTCTGGGTCCAAGGCATGTTGGTCCCGAGTTCGGCGTACCTCATAGTGCAGGTGGGGAGCGGAGGACCCTCCGGTATTCCCGCTCCAGGCGATGGTCGCTCCGCGTGCCACAGGCAATTCACCTCTTGGGACCTCAAGGTCCACTGAAAAGGACCGTTGCTTGTATTGGGCTTCCAGGACGTATTCCGCAATGTCCTCGGCATAGCGCTCCAAATGGCCATAAACGGTGGTCAGTCCTTCGGCATGGTCGATGTACAGGGCCAGTCCGTATCCCCAAGGGCTTACTTTGATCCGGCTCACCCAGCCGTCCGAAACGGCGATGACCGGGACCCCGGTGGCCCCATTGGTCTTGAGATCGACCCCCGAATGGAAGTGGTTGGACCTCAGCTCCATGAAATTGCCCGCTGGAACCGATGGAATGGCCAACGGTGGGAGTGGAGGTTCCTTGAACTGCTGAGCCTCAGCAAGTGACGGCATCAGCGACAGCACCACCCAGGCTAGGCCGTACACTGGTGGATCAACGCACTTTCCCTTCAACCCGTCCTTCCTCATTTGGCCAGCCCGGCAACAAACGTACCGGGAGATGCCCTTTCGCAGGTCATCCATCAGGATCGGCATTCAACAGCCTGAGGTTCAAACTTCTTGATGGTACGCTCGGGAAGGCGGATTATCTTTGACCACGGACCTGAACATGATCCCGACCAGCCTATGAGCCAGATCGTGGAGCGTTTGCAAGATGTACAGCAGCGGGTCTCCGAATTGCTTGCCGACCGCGCCCAGTTGCGCGAGCGGATCTCCCGGATCGGATCTTCCGAGCGGGAGCACGAAAGGCAGATCGAAGTGCTGCATGTGCGGATCGCAGAGCTGGAGAAGGAGAATGAGGTCCTTCGCTCATCGAGCCATGCTCCCGGAAAAGAGGAGGATGACTTGGATGCGAAGCTGAAGATCGAAGAATTGGTGAACGAGATCGATCGTTGCCTGGCCTTGTTGAACAACTGAGCCGAACAGCGGTCATATCCACATGGAGGAGAAGTCGATACGCGTTGAGATCGCCGGAAGGGCCTATCCGCTGACCATTTCCGTCGGTGAGGAGGAGCACGTCCGGCAGGCTGCCGCGCAGATCGACGAAAGCATGGCACGCATGCGCGAGCACTATCCCCTTACCGACAGACAGGACCTGCTGGCCATGTCGGCCTTGGAGGTGTGCGTGCGTGCGCTCAACAGCTCAGGGTCGATGGAACAGGAAGCCGTCGGCAAGGCCCTTTCCCGGCTCGAATCCATGCTCTCCGATGTCACCAGGGAACGATCCGAGGCGGAGTTGACCTGAGCGAAGGGTCCCAGGTCCATGTAAATTGAACGAACACATGGATCCACTGATCACATTGAGCATCGGGCTCCTGGTCGGCATCATCGCCGGCGGCGGGGTGGTCTTCCTGGTGCTGAACAACATTTTCAGGAAGAAACGCGACGGTATATTGTCCGAAGCGGAAGCCGAAGGAGAGGCCATCAAAAAAGACAAGATCATCCAGGCCAAGGAGAAGTTCCTGCAGCTGAAGGAAGAACACGAGCGTACGGTCAATGATCGTGAGAACAAGCTCCGGCAGTCGCAGGAAAAGGCCAAGCAGCGGGAACAACAGCTCAGCCGTCAACAGCAGGAGCTGGCGAACAAGAACAAGGAGCTGGACCGCCTTCGTGGTGAACTGGAATTGAAGATGAACGGTCTTGAGCGACGCACGGAAGAGACCGAGAAGCTTCACGAGAAGCAGGTCATCATGCTGGAGAAGCTCAGTGGCGTGAATGCTGAGGAGGCCCGCAACCAGTTGATGGATTCGCTCCGCGACGAGGCACGGACCGCTGCCATGGCGCACATCAAGCAGATCCAGGACGAAGCCCAGCTGAACGCGAACAAGGAAGCCAAACGCATCGTGATCCAAACCATTCAGCGGGTCGCGACCGAGCATGCGATCGAGAACTCTGTGAGCGTATTCCAGATCGATAATGATGATGTGAAAGGTCGGATCATCGGCAGGGAAGGGCGGAACATCCGAACGCTTGAGGAGGCCACCGGGGTGGAGGTGATCGTGGATGACACCCCTGGTGCCATCATCCTGAGCTGCTTCGATCCGGTGCGCCGCGAGATCGCCAGGCTATCCCTGCATCAATTGGTCAAGGATGGCAGGATCCACCCGGCTCGGATCGAGGAGATCGTGGCCAAGACGCGCAAGCATCTGGACGATGAGATCATGGAGACAGGAAAACGTACCTGCATCGATCTGGGTATCCATGGCCTCCATGGAGAGCTTGTTCGGATGGTCGGGCGGATGAAGTATCGCAGTTCATATGGACAGAACCTGCTTCAGCACAGCCGGGAGGTGGCCAACTTGTGCGCCATCATGGCCAGTGAGCTGGGCCTCAATCCGAAAGCAGCCAAGCGGGCGGGTCTCCTGCATGATATCGGCAAGGTGCCCGACGAGGAACCTGAACTGCCACATGCCATCCTCGGCATGAAGCTGGCCGAGAAATATGGTGAGAAGCCCGATGTGTGCAATGCCATTGGAGCACACCATGACGAGGTGGAGATGACCACCCTGTTCAGCCCGATCGTTCAGGCCTGTGATGCGATCTCAGGGGCAAGACCCGGTGCGCGGAGGGAGGCGGTGGAAGCCTACATCCAACGGCTCAAGGACCTGGAAAGCCTGGCCTTGAGCTACAATGGCGTGAACAAGGCCTTTGCGATCCAGGCCGGTCGCGAGCTGCGGGTCATGGTGGAGAGCGAGAAGATCACCGATGCCGAAGCGGATGAAATGAGCATGCGCATCGCCGACCGGATCGAGAACGAGATGACCTATCCGGGACAGGTCAAGATCACGGTCATCCGGGAGCGAAGGTCCGTGGCCGTTGCCAAATGATATGATACCCGACCAGGATCGCGCTGCGCCGGCGATCGAGCGGTCGGCCCTGGCGCAGGATGTGATCCAATGGGATATTCGCACTTGGTCGCGCGTGCTTCCTTTTTGGGAGCGCTCCTTGCCTTCAGGAGGTCGTGTGTTGGCCATCGGTGAACGAGAAGGGGGCAGCAGCCTGTGGTTCGCACTGAAAGGCCTGCGGGTGACCTGCACGGACCTGAGGCCTTTCCCGGATACCACCCGGGCCATGCACGCGCGTTACGGCCTTTCCCATCGCATCGACTACGCCCGACAGGATGTGACCGATATCCAGGAACCGGACGCCTCCTACGATGCGGTCGTGTTCAAGAGCGTCATCGGAGCGCTCTCCTTGCGCGAGAAGCAAGCCAGGGCGATCGCCGAGATGCATCGTGTCCTCCGCCCGGGTGGCCGTTTGTTCTTTGCCGAGAACCTGACAGGGACCTGCCTGCACCGCTACCTGCGAAAGCGCTTCGTTGCCTGGGATGCCTACTGGCGGTACCTCGAGATCCCAGCTGACCTTGAGCTTTTTTCGTTGTTCGATCGCCTGCACTGGAGGACGACCGGCCTCCTGGCCAATATCGGTCGCAACGAATGGCAACGAGGCTTTCTGGCCCGGCTGGATGTGCCCCTCTGTGCCCTCACTCCGAACTCCTGGCACTATGTCCTATACGGGACGGCCGTGAAGGGGACCGCTCGCAACGGGGCTCCCACGAATAGCTTTGCCGGCAACCAAACGGATCGAGGCAATTCATGAGCGCGGATCGTCGGGTCCTGGTGACAGGTGGAGCGGGTTTCATTGGGAGCCATGTATGTGAACGGTTGATCGCATCTGGTTGGAAGGTGCGTTGCATGGATGATCTCACCACCGGTCATCGGAGCAATATCCAGGCCTTGGAGGGGGGACATTTCTCCTTTGTGGAAGCGGACATTCGGGATGCCTCGGCCTTGCGAGCAGCGCTCGAGGGTATCGATCGGGTGGTCCATCTGGCGGCATTGGGAAGTGTACCCCGATCGATCGCCGATCCATTGGCCAGCGAAAGCGTCAATCTCACCGGCACGCTCCAGCTGTTCACGGAAGCCCGTGCAGCTGGTGTGGAACGGGTCGTATATGCCAGCAGTTCCAGTGTCTATGGCGATTCAGCAAGCCTTCCCAAACGGGAAGGGGAGGAGGGCCGCCCCCTTTCGCCTTATGCCGTGACCAAGGCCATGAACGAGGCCTATGCCCTGCTCCACCACCGCTTGTTCGACCTGCGTACGATCGGTCTCCGCTTCTTCAATGTGTTCGGTGAACGCCAGGACCCGGCGGGACCATATGCCGCTGCCATACCGCGTTTCGTTGAAGCGCTTTTCGCGCACCGCCCGCCGAAGGTCCATGGCGATGGTGCACAGACTCGCGACTTTACGTACGTGAAGAACGCTGCACAGGCCGTGGAACGCGCATTGACCACCGATGACGATCGCGCTTTCGGTTCCGTGTTCAACATCGCCTATGGCGAACGCACCGATCTGCTCCAGCTCATCGCCTTGATACGCGAATTAGCCGCTCAACTGGACCCTGCGATCGCCACGATCGGCGTGGAGCATGGACCGCCGAGGTCGGGGGATGTGCAGGATAGTTTGGCCGATATCACAAGGGCCAGGGAGGTACTGGGCTTCGATCCCGATCATGATCTGAGGCAGGGTCTGGAGCGGGCCTTGCAGTGGTACCGATTGCTGCAGGCCTGACGGGCCGGCTATCTTCGTCCGTCACCATGTCCGATCATTCCTTCCGATGACGCCAGCAGAGTGGATCGTGCTGGGCGTGCTGGTGTTGGCCATCGCACTGTTCATCAGTGAGAAGCTGAGTATCGATCTGGTGGCACTGCTCGTCATCGTGGCGTTGGTGCTCTCGGGTACCATCTCGCCCCGGGAGGGTGTCGCCGGGTTCAGCGATCCGGCCACACTTACCGTGGCGTTCATGTTCGTGCTCAGCGCGGCACTGCTGCGCACGGGTGCGCTTGCCACGCTTGGCCCCAGGCTTGCCGTCGTATTCAGGGCCGATCGTAATAAAGGATTGATCATGATGATGGTCGTGGTGGCGGTCTGCTCGGCATTTCTCAACAATACGCCGATCGTGGCGGTGTTGCTGCCGATCGTGGTGCAGACGGCGCGCAGTTCAGGGTTGCCACCAGCGAAGTTGTTGATCCCGCTGAGCTTCGCAGCCATCCTCGGCGGTACCACTACGCTCATTGGGACCAGCACCAATCTGGTCGTCAGTGGGATCGCCACCGACCGCGGGCTTGAACCGTTCGGGATCTTCGATCTGACCCCCATGGGCTTGGTTTTCGTTGTGGCCGGAATAGGCTACATGTTGGTCGTGGGGTGGAAGCTGCTCCCCGGACAACGCTCGGGTGACCTGCAGGAGGATTTCGCCATGCGCGGCTACCTGACCGAGCTTGAGCTGCTGCCGGCCTCACCCGCCGTGGGGAAGCGCATCATGGACAGCCATCTGGTCAAGGAATTGGAGATGGATATCATCGCCATCCAGCGTGGTGGAACCCAGTTCACCGTGCCCGCCGGTGATGTGGTCCTTGAAGCGGGGGATATGTTGAAGGTCCGATGTGACATTGCGCGGATCAAGGCACTGAAGGATCGGGCGCATGTGGCGATCAAGCCGGGGCTCAAGGTCGCCAACGACGATCTGCTCACGCGCGGGACCACTTTGGTGGAATTGGTGATCACGAGCAACAGCGATCTGGAAGGTCTGACCATCCGTGAAGCCGATCTGCTCCGCAAGTACCGAGCTGTTGCCCTCGCCGTGAGACAGCGGGAGGAACTGGTGCACGAGCGCCTTCAGGATGTGGTCCTGCGAGCAGGTGATGTGGTCCTGGCGGAGGTCCGGAGTCATTACGTGGAACGCCTGAAAAAGCTTGAGCGGGCCGCCGACAGCCCATTCGCCATCCTGACCTCGGAGGAAGGCATGCCCATTTTTGCCAAGCGCCGCTTTCTTTTTGTGGCCGCTGTGCTGGCTTTGGTCGTTTCACTGGCAAGCCTCGGCATCATGGGGATCATGGAGGCTACGCTGGCCGGTACCTGTGCGATCGTGCTGACGGGCGGATTGAGCATGAAGGAGGTCTATGAGGCCATCGATTGGAAGATCATCTTTCTGATGGCCGGGGCCTTGAGCCTTGGCAAGGCCATGGAATCCAGTGGCCTGGCCGAGCGGTTGGCGCTGGGTCATATCTCCCTGCTCGGTGACCTGGGCCCCTATGCCCTGCTTGCCGGGACCTACCTCATCACCATCGCGTTGACCGAGGTGATCAGCAATACCGCCACTGCGGCGCTGTTGGCCCCCATCGCCATCAGCACCGCAGAGGGCATCGGTCTGAGCCCGATACCCTTTTTGATGGCGGTGACCTTTGCAGCCAGCGCAAGCTTCATGACACCGATCGGATACCAGACCAATGCCATGATCTACAGTGCCGGTCAATACAAGGCCGTCGACTTTCTCCGGGTGGGTGCCCCGCTGAGCCTGTTGTTCTGGTTGCTCGCCACTCTGCACATCCCGGTATTCTATCCGCTCTGAGCGCTGTCCTAGATCCGGAACAGCTTCCGGATCGAGCGTTTGAGGTCGTGTCCCAACTGGCGCAGAGGTTCTGCCTGCGACTGTTCAGAAGAAGCGTTGTGTGCAGTACGTAATTGTGCCAATGCGTCCGAAAGGTCCCCTTCAGCACCTATCCGTTCCCAGAACTCCTGGAAATCCTGCTCGATGCGCTCCAGTTCCACGGTCAGGTGCTGCGGTCGCCCTTGGATGAACTGGGCGATGTTGGCGTTCACACTGTCCACATAGTCCAGGCACATTTCCATCCGCTCGGCATCGTTCAATCGTTCCGGGTCGATCATCTTGATCCCGGAGCAGTACGCATGGATGATGCTTCCTTCATCGGCAAAGCGCTTCATGAAGCTCCTGGCGGTGGTCTCGCGGTCCCTGAGCAGGTGGACGTAGAATGCGTGATCCCCGAATTTCCTTCCCAGTTGCCCCAAATGCCAGCTCAACCGATTGTCGGCCTCGATATGATCGGGCGGATAGGCAAGCCTGTCCGGTCCGACCTGGTGCAGCCGGGTCTCATGTCCACTGCTGAAGTTCCGGATGGACCGACACGCCTTGATGAATGTGACGGAACCACTCCTTCCGGTACAGAGCACGAAGACGTTCATCCGTTCCCTTCGATCGGTACCTCTTTCAGGAACGTACCTTGGAAAGGATCTTCCTGGCCAAGGCCTTCGCCGGGTGCCCCTGGGCCTCCCGCTTGTACCTAATCCAGGCTTCCGCCGAGCGTTCCTGGGCATAGTCGATCAGGCATTGTTCTGCTTCTCCGCCCTTCGGCACACAGAAGATCACGTCATCGATGACCTGGATCGCACGTTTCGCTCCATCAGCCGTAAGCATGGTGACGATCTCCACCATCGAAGGCCACTGCCCGGGATCATGCGGGCGTTGCGGTGTGCTCAGGAACAAGCGCGCGTCGTCGATCAGAATGACATCCTGTGTCCGGTGAGCGATGCACGCCAATTCGCCCATCAAGGGACACTGATCGGCCGCACCAGAGGTGCTTCCTCCGCTCCAATGCCCATCCAGCCAATGGATCGCTGGCGTGTCACCCAGGCTTGCAACGATACCGGGGAGGACCTTGCGTGAATCTCCGAGATGAGCGTGCACACCTCCGATCTTTTCCAGTTCCGCGCTGTACAGGCCATGATAGTGCTCGGATAGTTCAATGGTATGAACGGTCCCGAAGTGCTTCCGGGCCCACCGGGTCGTTCCGCCTTCGAACGTACCCGTTTCAATGAACGTCTTGCATCCCTGTGCCTTGGCAAGCTCGATCGCGATGCGATGCGGGATGCCCATGGTTACGATCCCCATTCCTACAGTTCTTCAGGATCCCGGGTTCATACCGAGAATTCCGCTCTTCGAAGTTACTGCATGGTGGCGAGAGGGGTGCAGATGTGGATGAACCACCCTTCAGGATGATCCGATCGCATGGTCGCGTCGGCTCATGCCATCGTCACCTGCACGCGTCCGTCATCCCCACCGCTGATCCAACAGCCGTCCACATGGATCAGCGCGTTCACGCTATGCGTGTGCCCGTGTCCGATCCTCTCCGATCGGTGAAGGACCTCCAGATGGATCGCGTCCCAGATCTTGACCGTTCGATCCCGGGAAGCGGTGGCGAACAGGGCACCACTGCGATCAAAGGCGACCTGGTAGATCGCGGAACGGTGGGCAGGCAAGGCCAGCGAGGCTTCTCCCTGCCCATCCAGCTTCCAAAGACGCAGATGGCCATCCTTGCCACCCGAAAGAAGCACCGATCGGGCCGGATGCCAGGCTGTACAAAGTGTTCCGCCTTCATGGCCGGGCAATGTCCATTTTTCGTTCCAATCCGTGTCTTCCAATACATGGATGGGTCCATTGCCATCCGCTATGGCCAGGGATCGCAGGTCGGGTAGATAGGTCACCCCGCGCAACTTGGCATCGCTGATAGGGAGCTGTCGGTACAGGTCGAGCGATCCCTTGACGGTCGCACGCCAGAGGCTCAAGGTCCCATCACCAGCGCTGATCGCAAGGGTATCCTCCCGCATTGCGGCGGCGGCATAGATCCCCCGATCATGCACTTTGTATGCACGGACCTCCGCGCGCTGTACAAGGTCGATCACGTGCAACATGCCCGAGGCGGTACCGATCACCAGCAACTCGAGCTTGGGAAGCACATGGAGCATGAACACGGCCTCATCCACACGGGCAATGACCTCACCTCGGTCCCTGCGATCCAGGTCCCACTTGATCACCTGTCCATCACCACCTGCGCTGAGGAACTTTCCTTTTCCCGGCAGTGGGGCAAGTGCGTAGACCGCGCTACGATGGCCCAGAAATTCGAACTGTTCCCGTGCTCGCTGGTCCATGGACCAAAGGCTCAAGCCTCCGTTCCCTGCTTTTGCCTCACGTTTCCGGCTTTATCGGGACGGTATCCGAACAACTTGTTGTCCTTGATCATGCTGTCCACATAAGGCGGCACCAGATCCTCCCACCCCCCGACACCGGTCCGGATCATGTCAAGGACCTGGCTGGAGAAGATGTGGAGGACCGATGGATCGAAGTTCTCGATGTCCGTGATCCGCTTGTTGTACAACAGATATTCGTACAACGGGGCCAATCGCGGATGCACCGGCATGTTCGCCGAGGTCATCAACTCACTTGACTCGTCGCTTTTGCTCGGATACAGGTAGATCTTCAGGTCCCTGGTGAAGAGGATACCGAACGCTTCCAGCATCCCACCGTTCAAGTGGCGGTAGTATTTTTCGTTGAACACCTCCACCAGGTTGTTCACTCCCATGATCAGCCCCATGCGCGCCTTGGTGTAGCGGCTGAAGTATTCGACCAGTTTGTAATACTCCTGATAATTGCTGATCAGTACCGTCTGGCCCAGTGAGCACAGGATATCCGCCCGATCGATGAAATCCTTTTCATCCACCGTTCCCGTATCCGCCTGTAGGTTGTTCAAGGTGATCTCGAACAGGACCTGCATGTTGCTTCGGTCGACACGATGTTCCTTGATGAACATGTTGTACCCGTTCATGATCATGTCGATGTTCACCTTGGTGACAGGTCGGAAGCTGCCTCGGATGGCGAGGATGTTCTTCTTGTATAGGACCTGACTGGCCTGCAGGTTCTGGCCATCCGGGCCGAAGATGACCGCTTCGGTGAAACCGCGCTTCACCAGCTGAAGGCTGAGCAGCCGGTTGTCCACTTGTGAGAAATCGGGGCCGTTCATCTGGATCATATCCACCTCGACCACGTGACGGCTCACGTTGTCGTAAAGGGCTGTCATGATCTCGTTGGGATCGTCATGGTTGAACAGGCACGCGTGCAGGATGTTCACCCCGAGGTTCCCGAGGTTCTCCTGTTGCAGACTGATGTCCGGATCGTGGAGACGGACGTGGATGATGACATCGCTGGTCGGACGCTCGGGGGAGGTTTGGAACCGGACCCCCAGCCAGCCATGCCCACCATGCGGGCGTTCGAACGTGCTGGTCGCGATGGTGTTCGCGAAGGTGAAGAACTTTCGGGTCGGATGTTCCGCACGGTCCAATCGTTCCGTGATGAGCCCGTATTCATGGCTCAGCATGTTCTTCAGGCGGCTCTCACAAACGAACCGGTTGTTCGGTTCCGCTCCATAGATGGCATTGCTGAAATCCTTGTCGTAGGCGCTCATCGCCTTGGCAATGGTCTGGGAGGCGGCACCGGCGCGGAAAAAGTGGCGTACCGTTTCCTGTCCTGCACCGATCTCGGCAAAGGTGCCGTACAGGTCGGGATCGTAATTGATCTTCCTGGCCTTGTGGGCCGGGCTCATCTGAACCCGCGACGGGTCGTGGAACATCGCCATGATCTCCTTACGATGAAGACAAAGGTAGGGTCATCATGGGTCGGCCGTGAAGCACGTACCAGTGGAACACCTCAATCACAGTTCAGTTCAGGATCGACGTCCTCGGCATAGGCCAGGATCCCACCTTTCAGATCGAGCAGGCCATCGAAGCCATATCGTTCCTCAAGCGCCTGCACCACGGCAGCGCTCCGCTTCCCGCTCCGGCAGTGGAATACGACGGGAACGTCCCGGCGGATCTCGTCCAACCGTTGCGTGATCTCACCCATCGGGATCAACGTGCCTCCGAGGGAGCACCGTTCCGCTTCATACGGTTCCCTGACGTCGATGAGCTGAAAGGGATCACCTTTCGCGCGCATGGCTTGGAGCTCGGCAGCCGTGATCTGTTCCATGGATCGTTGATCGGTATCTAGCCCGGCACCTTTTGCTGAAGCTTGGACGCCACCTTTTCCGGCAGGTGATCGAAGAACGTGTCCCCCCGCAACCCCAGGCGAAGGGTCTCCAAGGGTATGACCTCTTCCGGGGCAATGTTGCCCAGGTTCACGTTCGCCCCGAGCTGTTTGATGAACCAGACCTGCTGGCTTTTTATGGGGGCTTCCCAGAGAATGCGCTCTCCGGGGACCTTCGCGAGGATGCGGTTCACCAAGGCCGTATGTGCATGACCACTCGGACGATAGATGCCGACCGTGCCGCTTTCGCGGGCTTCTGCGATCACCTTCCAGCTGCCGCTATTGAGCTCGGTCTCCATCATGCGCACCCACTTGGCAGGGCTGATCAGTATCCCGGACTCCTTGCTTCCCACCTCACTGAGCACGGTCCGGTCCTTGGCCAGGCGCTCGATGTATCGACATTTCTCCTTGTGCGCCAGTACGATGGAACCATCGGATACCTCCGCCAGGTCCAGTTCCAGCGAATCCAACAGTTTTCGATAACCGCTGAAGTTGTCCCGGGCAACAAAAGCCTCGAACAGGGTGCCCCCGAGGTAAGGGCGGATACCGGCCTGCTTGTACAGCTTGACCTTCTTCTCCAGATCGTTCGTCACGTACGCGGTACCGAACCCCAATTTCACCAGATCGATCAAGCTTTCCGCTGTACTGATCAGGTCCTCCACCTGCCTGAGCGACAGGCCCTTGTCCATGACCATGGTCAGCCCATCCTCCCGTGGTTTCTTGGACCGGGCGGGAATATGGGTAAGCTTGAAGTTCATCGCTGGTAGAGCTCGATCAAATGCATGACCTGTGGCAGCTCAAGCACGGGTGGATAATGGGCCAGCAGCTCCTTGTGCGCTTGGTGATCGGCCATCAGGGCCTCTTCCAGTTCCAGCAACGCCTCTTGCGTACGACCGCATTGGATCAAATAACTGACCGACCGATACTTATAGGCAGGCTTCAGTTTGTGCACCAATTCGCCTTCCCTGAGCTTGCGCAACGCGGCTTCGGGGCCCTTCAGCGCCAATAATTGGTCGGCATGGTCCATCCATCCCTCGAGGTTCTCCGGTTCGACCGAGTTGTGTTTGGTATAAGCTTCGAGGCATTCATCGAAGCGCTGCGCCCGACCCAGGGCACCTGCATAGAAATACCAGGCATCCCCGTGGTTCGGGGCACGTTCCACCGCCTGTTCCAGATCCGCCAGCGCCTCTTTCGGTCTGGAGAGCAGCTCGTTCACGATCCCACGTCCGATCCAGGCGTCGACCCAATTCGGGTCCAATGCGATCGCTTGGTCGTAGTGGATCAGCGCTTCGTTGTAGCGTTCCAGCTTCTCCAGGCATTCGGCGATGTAACTGTAGGTCACAGCTTGCGCTCCATCGATCGAAAGGGTTTCCCGGTAACAGCATACGGCCAGTTCGAACTCACCCACCTGGACCAGGTTCCGTGCCTTGCTGAACAGGGCCGAACTGAAGGACTCTTCAATGGCCAGGCACAGGTCCAGGGCAGTATTGCTCTCATCATAACGCCCCAACCGGCTCAGGGAATTGCCCAGGTTGTACCAGGCGACAAAGGAATACGGGTGCTCGTCCGTGAACTCACGGAAGAAGACCACACTGGATTCATGACGTCCGGCCAGATCGAAACAGTAGGCAAGCTCGTACAGGACCGCCTCGTTCTCCGGATTGACCTCCAGGGCTCGTTGAAGACAATGGATCGCTTCACTGAACTCCTCGCAATTCTCGTATTCGAACGCCAGGTCCAGGTAGATGTCGTCCAAGCCTTCATCAGCCAACTCCAATGCCTTCCGATAATGCTCGATGGCCCTGCGGTAATTGCGCAGCTGCCCGTAGATCCCCGCTTTGTGCAGGTGCACATCCTCGTTGTACGGCTCCAACTTTTCGATCTTCTCCAACACGTCGAGCGCAGCCGTGAGCTTGCCGGTGCTCATGTGCACCTGCGCCTCGCAGAAAAGGAGGTCCACCGAACCGGGATGCTGCACCCGGGCGTAGTCCAATACTTGCCGCGCCTTCCTTGGCTCGCTCATGTCCAGATAGTGCTCAATGATCTGCTCGAAGGCTTCAACGTCAAAAAAATACTCGTCGTTGTTGCTGAGCATGGCCTCGAAACGCTGGACATGGTCGATCCGATCGTCCTCGCGGTCAGGGTGTGGGTGGGCTCCTTCGCTCATTCAGGATCGTATCAGGGTACTTGGTCAAAGTTAGGTAGTTCGACCCGGTGACGCTGAGTTGGAAGAACAGATATGAACACGGTCAGGTGCATCATTCACCTTGGGCAGCCATATGACATGGGTACCTTTGAGCGCTCAACGGGAAACCGCACCTTAGCGATACGCACATGACCCTGATCCGATCCATATCCGGGATACGTGGCACCATTGGAGGTGCACCTGGTGATGGTCTATCACCGGTGGACGTTGTTCGGTATACCGCTGCTTTCGGGACCTGGGTCGCCCAGCGTTCAGGCAAGCGTGCCCCACGGATCCTTCTGGGCAGGGATGCCCGTATCAGTGGCCCCATGGTGGCCGATCTGGTGAAAGGCACCCTCGTAGGCCTTGGTGCTGAAGTGATCGATCTGGGCCTGGCCACCACTCCAACCGTGGAACTGGCCGTTCCCGGAGAAGGTGCTGATGCCGGGATCGTGCTAACAGCTAGTCACAACCCGAAGCAGTGGAACGCACTGAAACTCCTCAATTCGAAAGGTGAGTTCATCAGTGCGATGGATGGGGCCGAGGTCTTGCGGATCGCGGAGGACGAGGCCTTCGAGTTCGTCGACGTGGATTCCCTCGGAAAGGTCACGCTGGAGCAAGGCTGGACCGACCGGCACATCGATATGATCCTGGCCTTGGACCTGGTCGATGCGGAAGCGATCGCACGGCGCAAACCGAAGGTCGTGGTGGATGCGGTCAACAGCGTCGGTGGTATCGCCGTACCACGGTTGTTGGATCGTCTCGGTGCTCAGGTCATACGCATCCATTGCGAACCCAATGGTGATTTCCAGCATAACCCGGAACCCTTGCCTGAGCACCTGACCGAGCTGTGCGACACGGTTGTCACCGAAGGAGCGGACCTCGGGATCAGCGTGGATCCGGATGTGGATCGGTTGGCACTGGTCTGCGAAGATGGTTCCCTGTTCGGAGAGGAGTTTACCCTGGTCGCGTGTGCCGACCTTGTACTCGCCCATCGGCAGGGTGATACCGTAAGCAATATGAGCAGCTCCCGCGCGCTGGACGTGGTGGCCCACAAGCACGGTCGGAAACGTCACGCGAGTGCCGTGGGAGAAGTGAATGTGGTGGAACGCATGCGCGAGGTGAACGCACCCATCGGCGGTGAGGGGAATGGTGGCGTGATCCTGTCCGAGTTGCATTTCGGCAGGGATGCACTGGTCGGTATCGCCTTGTTCCTCACGCATCTCGTACGTTCGGGTTCGAGCTGTTCAGCATTGCGTGCCACCTATCCGGACCTCCACATCAGCAAGAAAAAGATCGAGCTTGCACCCGGGACCGACGTGGATGGACTGATCGCCGGCATGCTGCTGCGCTACAAGGATCATCCCCATAGCACGGTGGATGGCCTTCGCATCGAAATGGACCAGGAATGGGTGCATTTGAGAAAGAGCAATACGGAGCCCATCATCCGTGTTTATGCCGAAAGTGACAGCCGCGAAAAAGCCGATCACCTGGCTGGACGTTTTCTCCGGGAGATGAACGAATTGAGCGCGGCTGCAGCGCGCACCAACTAAGCATTGTGCCCGGGAACGTAATTTTGCCCAGCCTCTCGGGGCTGGCGGGGAAGTCTACTTGTACAATGGAACGGATCTATTTCGACAATGCGGCGACCACGCCCCTGGCACCCGAAGTGGTCGAGGCAATGATGCCTTACCTCAGGGGGGAGTATGGTAATCCGTCGTCCATCCATGCGTTCGGACGTGCCACCCGGGCGGGTATCGAGCGATCGAGAAGATCGGTCGCCCGCTCGCTCAACTGCTCCCCGGGAGAGATCATCTTCACTTCAGGCGGTACGGAAGCGGATAACATGGCCTTGAACTGCAGTGTCCGTGACCGTGGTGTGAAGCACATCATCACATCTGCCATAGAACATCATGCCATCGAGCATACAGCGGGGTGCCTGGAGAGGGAAGGGAAGGCGTGTGTGCACTTGGTCCGCTTGGATGGAGAAGGACACGTGGACCTCGCTCATTTGGAGGAACTGCTACGTGAGCATCAGCATGTGCTGGTCTCACTGATGCATGCCAACAATGAGATCGGCACCTGTGCCGACCTCCAAGCCATTGGGGCGCTCTGTCGAAAGTATGGCGCGCTTTTCCACAGCGATACGGTGCAGACCATGGGCCATTTTCCCTTCGACCTGGCAACGCTCCCGATCGACATGCTCAGTGCCTCCGCGCACAAGTTCCATGGTCCCAAGGGTTCCGGCTTCCTATACATGAGAGCTGGCACAGGTCTGAACGCCATGATGCAGGGTGGCGGTCAGGAACGCAACATGCGAGGGGGCACGGAGAACATCTGTGGCATCGTTGGTCTTGCAGCGGCGCTGGAGCTCGCCTTTGAAGACCTTGATCGGCATCGCGCCCATATCCAAGGGCTGAAGGACCATATGATCGAACGGCTCAGGGCGGAGATACCTGGGGTCGCTTTCAACGGGGATATCGGACCGGCCAGCCTGTATACGGTCCTCAATGTGCGGTTCCCTGATGACGGTAAAGGAGAGATGCTGATCTACAACCTCGACATGGAAGGAGTGGCGGTCAGCGGAGGCAGTGCGTGCAGCAGTGGAAGCAACAAGGGCTCCCATGTGCTGGCGACCATCGCTCCTGATGCGCCCGGCACCAACATCCGTTTCAGCTTCAGCAGGTACAACACACTTCAAGAAGTGGACCGGACAGTGGACCTGTTGAAGCGCCTGTTCAAGGTGCCGGCCTTGGCCGGGCAGCGCCCCGCCTAGGCGCTCTTCAACTTTTCAGCAATGCCACGCCGATCTCTGGGCATGGTCCGGAACACGTGGTCCCAGAAAGGGGAGCTCACACCGAAGGCACCTTCGCTATCCACAAAATGGTGAAGGTTGTGGTGCTTCCAGATCACATTCAGGAAGTTCTTCGGCGGCTTGATGATGTGGATGGCGTAGTGGATGTAGAGGTAGGATGCATAGCCGACCATGAAGCCACCGCCGAACGCATAGCCCTCCAGGCCCATCAGCAGGCGGAAGAGGCCGATGAACATGATGGCGACCAGGACGGTCATGATCGGTGGCAGGGCAAGACGCTTCTTGTCCCGGGGATGATCGTGGTGCACCCCGTGGAACAGGTACTGGATCCGTTTACGCGACGCACTGCTTGCTTCCATGTGGTAGAAGTACCGATGTACCAGGTATTCGACCAACGTGAAGAAGAAAGCCCCTGCCAGGAACAGTATGATGGACCCCATCACGGGCATGCGGAGATGCACCACAGCATAGATCAGTACCGCAAGCCCGCTACCATAGAACAGGGTGAGCGGAATGGCGATATGTGTCCTGGTGAGGGCTTCCAGGATCGGGTTCTTGAACACCCGACCACTATCCGATACGTTCTTGGCCATCTGCTTCCTTCCTGCTGTCGCAAAATTAATCGTCCCTTCCGAACGAGCGGGTCCATGAACGCTCCGAAGGTGTTGGGAACGGAAGCAGCTTGCTGCATTGCGGATGGAGCTCCGACTGTCCCTGAGGACGTGTACATTTGCCGCCCCGGGCATTTAGCTCAGTTGGTTCAGAGCACTACCTTGACAGGGTAGGGGTCACTGGTTCGAATCCAGTAATGCCCACACGATCACGTTGGTCCTGCACGCCCGGCGGGTGGAGGACCTTTGTCCGAGGCTCATCCCGGTATCCCGCATGAAACACTTCACCACATCACTGGTCCTTTTCGCCTTGGCCGGCATCGGTTTGCTTTATGTGAAGATGAACGATCTGGAGAAGCGGTCCCAGCAAGTGGACGAACTCCCACCCGGTGTGGCGCAGGAGCACATGGAGGAGGAGGTGGAGCTCGCGGTGATGATGGGGCGTCTTCATCATTTCGCCATGAAGTTGCACGCAGCCGGAAGTGCGAACGACCTGGAATTGGCGCGGTTCTACCACCATGAGATGCATGAGGTGTTCGAAGGCCTGGAGGATGGACGCATCATGGATGAAGGAAAGGACATCAGCGCCCTTGTAGCACAATACGGACGCCCGTCCCTGGATGCGATGGGTGCCCACCTGCAGGAGGAGGATAGTGCCGGTTTCTCAGCGATGTACGATGGCTTGTTGCAGAGCTGCAATGCATGTCATGCAGCCAGCGATCATGCGTTCATTCGGGTCGTTGCACCCGTGCGGGTCCCGAACGGTCAGGTCTTCGGGTCTCACCGTTGATGTGACCTGGAGCGGTCGCTTTCGTCCCAAGGCCACCACTGCCTCACCGTGTTCAAGTCAAAGGTCAGGAAGACCAGGGAACTCAATGACGAAGAATTGGTGCGCCAACTGCAACAGCAGATGGATGCCGAGCTGTTCGGTGTGCTGTATGATCGGTACGTGGAACGGGTCTACCAGAAATGCATGGCGCTGGCAGGCGACAGGGACCTGGCCAAGGACCTGGCGCACGACGTGTTCCTAAAGGTGTTCGCCAACCTCAGCAAGTTCGATCATCGGTCCAAGTTCGGTACGTGGTTGTACCGGGTCACCTACAACTACTGCCTGGACCACCTGCGCAAGGACAAGAAGGTGCGGAAAGAGGACCTCGACGAGCGGGTACAGGGCGAGGTGCCGGATAGGGACGCGAACGAAGAAGCCTTGCTATCCCTGCGTGCTGAACGCCTGAGCGCGGTGCTGGATGCCATGGATGCCCGGGACAAGGCGGTGTTGCTCATGAAGTACCAGGACGAGATGAGCATCCAGGATATGTGCATGGTCCTGGAACTGGGAGAAAGCGCGGTGAAGATGCGCATGCTCCGGGCGCGCGAACGAGCGGTCGACACGTACCAGCAACTTTACGGAGAACGGCCATGAGCGAGAATCCCTTCAAGATCATCCGCCCGGCCGATCGGCCACCGGAGACGCTCCGCAAGGACGTGATGGGAAGCGTGCGCCTGATGATGCTGATGATGCGCTTCATGCAACTGTTCGTGGCCGATTGGTCGGCCACCGTCTTCGAGAACGTACGGGTGCTGAAGCCTGTGCGCGACACCAACGACCCTGAACAACCGACCGACCCCTGACCCATGGACTCCCGAACGATCCTCACCTCCATCCACCATGCGTTCCGAACCTTCGCGGAACAGGCTTTTCAGTACCTGCCGGGATCGATCGCCGGTGTGCTGGTGTTGCTCGCCGGTTGGCTGGTGGCCCGCTTATGCAGAGGCCTCACCCGGCAGGCGCTGCGTCGCATGGGTTTTGACGCCATGGCCGAACGCACCGGACTTTCCGCGGTGTTGGAGCGGCTTGGTGGGCTCAACTTGTCGAAGGCCTTGGCAGCGGTGGTGTACCTCTGTCTCCTGCTGGTCTTCGTGTTCGCGGCCGCAAAGGTGTCCGGCCTGAGCCTGATCGATGAGGGGATCCGTGCGCTCTTCGCTTATCTGCCTTCCCTGCTCACGGCGCTCGCCATTCTCCTCTTCGGGCTCTGGGCTGCCGACAAGGCCCAGGCGGCGGTCTCCACGCTGACGAGCTCCGCCGGCCTGCCGGGAGGGAAGATCGTGGCACGTATGGTCTACGCCTTGGTGGTGGTGTTCATGAGCATCACCGCGCTCAACGTGGCCGGTATCGATACCGAACTGATCACCTCCAATATCCTGCTTCTTTTCGGTGCCGTGCTCATCGCATTCAGCATCGCATACGGCTTCGCGGCGAGGGATATCTTCACCAACATCCTCAGCAGCTACTACACCCGGGACCGCTTCAAACCAGGCATGCGCATCCGCATCGGCGACGACGAGGGGGTCATTGAGCACATCGACAGCATTTCCGTTGTGCTCCATACGGGCGAACGCCACGTGGTCATTCCCGTGAAACGCCTGATCTCCGAACGGGTCGAGGTGCTGGATATGAACGAGCAATGAACCAAGATCGAACCGACAGGACCGAACGCATACCATGAACGATATCGACGTGAACGGCTTGACCACCCAAGCTGCGGAATTGGTCACCGCTTATCTGCCCAAGGTCCTCCTTGCCCTCCTGTTCCTGTGGGTGGGTCTCCGCCTCATCAAGATGGTGGTGCGCATCTTGGGGAAGAGCATGGAGAAGAAAGGCACCGACGTCACGCTGCGGCGGTTCCTCGGCAACCTGCTCGGCTGGCTGCTGAAAGCCATGTTGTTCATCAGCGTGATCCAGATGCTGGGTGTGGCGACGACCTCCTTCGTGGCCGTGCTCGGCGCCGCCGGTCTGGCGGTGGGTCTGGCGTTGCAAGGCACCCTGTCCAATTTCGCAGGCGGAGTGCTCATCCTGTTGTTCCGACCCTACAAGGTCGGTGATCTGATCGAAGCACAGGGGGTGCTGGGCAATGTGAAGGAGATCCAACTCTTCACCACTGTTCTGCTTACCCCGGAGAACAAGACCGCCATCGTACCCAATGGCGCCATGGCCAACGGCAATATCATCAATTTCACCGCTGAGGGCAGGGTGCGTGTGGACCTGACCATCGGGATCAGTTACGACAGCGATGTTCGGAAGGCCCGGGAAGTGTTGCTGAAGGTCATGCAGGATCAGCCGGAGGTGATGAAGGACCCAGCACCCATGGTGGCCGTGAGCAACCTGAACGACAGCAGCGTGGACCTCGCTGTACGCCCGCACTGCGATCCGGTGCATTATTGGGACGTCTATTTCACCACCCTGGAGCAGGGAAAACTGGCGCTCGACGCTGCGGGTATCACCATACCCTTTCCTCAGCGGGATGTGCATATTTTCGGCGACCTGAAGAAAGCTTGAACCACTCATACCGATGAAGAAGACGATACTCTATGCGCTCTGTATGATCCTGTCCATGGGCGTCCGGGCCCAGGAGGACCTGAACAAGGATGATCGTGAATCCATCCGGAAAGCCCGGGAGGATGCCGAGGCGAACATTGATTCCTCCAAGATCTGGACGACGGGTGGGGTGTTCCAGCTGAACTTCAGCCAGGTGCAGTTGGTGAATTGGTCCGCCGGTGGTGTCAGTTCGGTCTCCGGGTTGGCGCAGTTGAACGGTTGGGCCAATAAGCGGAAAGGCAAATGGGCCTGGGACAATTCGCTTATCCTGGCCTATGGTCTATTGGCCGAACAGGATAAACGATCCACCAAAACTGACGATCGCTTCGAGCTGAATTCACGCCTTGGACGGGAGATCGGCGGACCCTGGTTCGCCAGCGCGCTGTTCCAGTTCCGAAGTCAGTTCGTGGAAGGTTTTGACGCCGACATCGATACGCTCAAGATCTCCAACTTCCTGGCTCCCGGCTATGTCCTCTTCGGTCTCGGTTTCGACTACAAACCGAGCAAGAAATTCTCAGCCTATCTGTCACCGATCATGACCAAGACCACGCTGGTCTACGACCAGGACCTGGCCGATGCGGGAGCCTTCGGGGTCGATCCAGGAGTGTTCGAGATCACGGATATCGGCGATACCACCGGCTTCACCCAAGGCAAGAACGTGCTTTTTCAGATGGGTGCCTATGCCAATGTGTTCTTCACGACCGACATCGCCAAGAACATCAATTTCATGACCCGGCTCGAACTGTTCAGCAACTATCTGGATAACCCGCAGAACATCGACGTGAACTGGGAGACCCTGTGGACATTCAAGGTGAACGATTGGTTCGCGGCCACGCTGAACACACTGCTCATCTACGACGACGACATCGACATCCTGCAGAAACAGGATGATGGGACCTTCAAGACCGGCCCCACCACCCAATTCAAACAGACATTGTCCATCGGCTTGACAGCCAAGTTCTGATCGGACCAGTAACGATCAAAGGAAAGGCATCGCTAGTGGGGCCTTTCTTCATTTCGGTCCGAAGCGCGAACGACGCTCGAAGAGGTCGAAAAGCCCGTACAGGATCTCATTTCCCTCCCTGACGCGTACTTCCTGCAGTTGAATGCGAGCTCCTTGCCGTTGGGGGTCCCACACGAAGACCTTGATCCGGGTGCCGTTCGGTATCGGGCGCAGATCGGGGAGCTTCAAGCCCACCCATAATGTGGCGATACCGTCCCGTGGGCGCATTTCGACACTGCTGCGATGGAAGATGACGCGGTCCTCATGGACCAGATCGACCACAAGCTGGACCCCTGGCTTTGCCGTATCCAGGACAGCGCGAGCTTCCACCAGGTCCATGGGAGAGCCCACCAGGGAGTCCAGTAAGGCCTCGTAGGTCGGACCGTACTCCGAACCGTTCAGGTCCCAATGGGCAAGCGGCGCGATGTCCGAGCGCGCTGTATCGTAAACCACCTTGACGGGTCCGGGGATCCGCCATCCTGGTCCGATCACCGCTTCCGGCAGCGCGATGGATGCCGATCGGTGATCGCGGATGTCCTGCCTGGATGGCGTTGAAGCGAAGACGAAGGTCTGGCCCTCGACCAGGTCCCTTCGTTCGCGCAGGAAGGGCCAATGATCCTGTACCACGGCCACCAACTCCGGGTCCGCAGAGGCCGTGATGCCCAGAAAAACTTCAGAGGCGTGGCTTTCATACAGGCTTTGGGATATCGCATCGGGTGCCATACCCCTCAATTGTACGCAAGGCATTGTAGCGGGATCCATCCCGGCCCGTTTCGCATAGAAGCCAAGGACCTCTGGGGGCATTTCCACAAGGGTCAGGCGGTCGGTGCCACGGTCCGAGCCCAGAATGCCATCCATGATCGCCTCATACTTGCTCTGGTATGCCAGGGAGAAATGGCCGCGCACAATGAGCGTGCTGATCGACTGAGCGGCAAGTACGGTGCAAAGGAGCAACGTGCGAGCGAAGGGCAGTCCGGGAATGCCGGCGAACAGGGCGATGAGCAGGTACGGAAAGGAGAAGAGCACCAAACTGTACTGCAGGATCGGCGAGCGCAACAGCGAATAGAAGAACACGATCAACACCGGCAGCAAACCGAGGACCAGCGCAAGGGTCAATGGCTTTCGACCTTCAGAAGGACCGGCCCACAATAGCCACCAGGACCATATCCCAAGGATCAGCACGGTGCCGATCAGAAGCGGCGAGCCGTGGAACAGCCACGCCACGAAGTCCAAGGGCCAATGCAGGGTGGGTGGGCGCAGCCATTCATCCAGGCCGGCCATGCCCAGTTGTTTCAGGAACAGCGGCACATTGGGCACATAACACAAGGCCACCGCCGCTGCCATGAGCATGAGCTCCCTTCGCTCCTTGGGAGTGCTCCACCAGAGCGCCAATCCGCCGATCGCACAGGCCTGGAGCAGGGCCACATGATGCGTGTAGGCACTGATCAAGGCACCCAGCCCCATCCCGATCAGGTGTGCCTTCGACCCCGATCGATGGTAGCGTATCCACTGGTCCGCCATCAGCAGTGTGCTGAACAGGCCGATCGCATAGGGTCGCGCGAGCTGCCCGTAGAGCACCGTGAACTGGAGCGTGGCCATCAATGTGGCGATCAGGAGCCCGGCAGTGGTCGAGGACCAGGCACTGGCGACCCGATACGCCAGGGGGATGCTCGCCAGCGAGAACAGGACGAAGGGCAGCTTCACGACCCATTCCTCCAAGCCGAACAGGCGGGTCCACACCCATTCGAAGACCTGCACACCGGGAGGGTGCGTATCCAGCTCCACCACACCCCTGCGAATGGTCTCTTCCAGGGTGGGGAACAGGCGGACGAGAGCGCTTAGTTCATCGTGCAGGAATGGCAGCCCGGTGAACTCCCAAAAGCGCAGCACGGCCGCCAGTCCTACCAGGCACCATAACAGGACACGCTCGTGCGGTTCTCCGGGGATGCCGCCCTTTGATCGCGGCACATCGGCCTTCCTCTCCTTGCCTTCAGCGCTCACGCTCCAGGTCCCGCTTGACGTCCCGTTCCTTCAGGCTCTCACGCTTGTCGAAGGTCTTCTTCCCCTTGGCCAGCGCGATCTCGAGCTTCGCAAAACCCTTGTCACTGATGTACAAACGCAGGGGCACGATCGTGACCCCTTGGTCGCGCAACTTTCGTTTCAGCTTGTCCAGTTCCGTGCGTTTCAACAGGAGCTTGCGGTCCCTTCTTGGCTCGTGGACGAAGTGGATGTTGGTCCCATAGGGGTCCACCTGCATGTTCCGCACGAAGAGCTCGTTGCCCACGAAAGAGCAGAAGGCTTCATTGATGCCTGCGCCTCCCGCCCGAATGCTCTTGATCTCCGAACCCATGAGGACCATGCCGCATTCGAAGGTCTCCAGCACATGGTATTCGAACCGTGCCTTCCGGTTCTTGATGTCGATGTGGGAAGCGGCCATTGCGGCGAAGCTACTGAGCCCGATCAGGAGCCGCGAGGCAGCGAGGTAATGGATCGGGTCCGCGGACAGTTCGGCATAGGTATTCCGTTCGAGGCCATGCCGCTGCGGAACGCCGCTGCCAGAACATCCGCTGCTGCGGCGTGACCGCGCGCATTGAAATGCGGGTCGATCTCGAAATACAAGGCCTCGTGGTCCTTGGCGTAACGCCGGGTCATCGGCCCCAGGAGATCGACCTGCGCGATGCCCAGCTGGCTGCACATCCTGGAGAGGCGCTCCATGGGGTGGCGTACGTCCACCTCGGAGGGCTGGTATTCCAGCCGTTCAAGGGCCTGTACCAGGCGGTCCGATTCCACCTGTTCAACGGTCGGAATGGCCACCACGACCAAGCCGGGGGCCAGGCCCTTCATGGCGCGCAACACATCTTCCAGGCGCTCCCAACCGGCCTTGAAGTCGGCGCTCTCCTCGGTCCTCAGGACGTCGATCGCCTGGGCACCGATAAGCCCGGTGGAAATGTTGTACCCCTTCAACATCCGCCGAACAAAGGGTATCGACTTCATGCGGTCCGCGACGAAGGAGTATAAATGGATGTTCCGGCGCAACCACGTCTTGTTCGCATTGATGCCCGGGTCGCTCCGGTGGGGGTCCCTTTGCGCCACGATGCCATCCAGGTCATTGCCCACGAAGAAGCCCATCAGGACCACATCCGGTCGTACTTCCGGACCGATGCGCTGCAACAGGTCCAGATAGAAGTTCGGGCCACGGCCTGGTACACATGCGTTGAGGACCTCCATTCCAGGCATGATCCCCTGCAGGTCCTGTTCCAGCAGCGCCAGGTATCCTTGATCGGGCGGAAGCCCATGTGCGAAACCAAATGAGTCGCCGATGCCCAGGACGCGGCATGTCGAACTATCCGGCTTATAGCTGCGCTCGCGATCGCGGAACCCGACCGAGTTGATCCGGATCTCGCCTTCTACCTCCGAGCTTCGGAACGCTCCAACGAAACCGGGCCGCATCCCCGAAACGGAGCTGCTGTCGAACAACTCCTTCGGGTAGGAGGAAGCGGTGTAAATGTCCTGATGGCCGAATGCCCGGAGCACCAGCTCACAGATCACCAACACCAGAACGAACGCCGTCAAGCTGATGCCCAGGTTGGCAAGGAGATGAAGTGCGCGCTTCATTCGGATCTGCTCGTCCTAAGCGAAAAGTCCTTCAGGCGGACATGAAGTATGCTCGTTCCCTGGCTCGATCGAACATCGAGTTTCGCGTTGAAGCGCGATCGATCGAGAACTTTTCCCGAAGCGAATGTAGGTCTTGCCCCAGTTGTTCACTATCGCAGCCGATCGATCCACGCATAGGCCCGCTCGAAGGTCCCCGTGGCATCCGACACTGCGATGTCCGGCTGGATCGGTCCACCATCACCGATCCTGTTCCGGTCGGTCATGATGCTGTGCGTTACGCAGATCTGGGTGCTGTCCGGCATGAAAAAACCCCGTAAGCCGGTACTGGACCCCGCGGTCGGGGAACCGATCAGCGCTGTCCGATCATTTCCGCGGAAGGCCAAAGCCAGCAATTCCCCGGCGCTCCCGGTGCCTTCACCGATCAGTACCGCCACAGGAGAGCGAGGATCGAACTGGAATACGCTGTCCGCCAGCAGGATATGTTCCTCATCACTTTTGGCGAAGTAGTACTCGCTCACCGTGCTGTCCGTATGCAGTTCGTAGGCCTTCACGCCCATGCCCAGGAGCGGACCAAGCCCCGCGAGCATGGGGAAGGGCCAGCCGCCATCGTTGTGGCGCAGGTCGATGATCCAGCCCTGAGGTCTCATCCCATGCAGTTCGATGAGCACGCGCTGCAAACTGTCCGTGTAGTGCTTGGACGAAAGGGAGTCCACGCCAACAAAGCCATCCAGGGACACATACGCGTACCGATCGTCCAACATCCGTCCCCCGAAAGGAAAGGGGTTCTCAAGGACCTCCGGGTCCTGGCCGGTGGCCAGTTCCTCGAAAGCGGTTTTGGATAGGATGTAGCTGTGGTGGTCGATGGCTTGGACCGCTTCTTCCAGGAGCCATATGACATCCGCCTGCGTGATACTGTCCTGGATGCTTCGAATGACGGCGCGTTCCAGGCTGTCGAACGGGTAGGCGGCGCGATGGATGGAATAGTGCCGAATGCTGTCGAAGGCCTGGTGGACGTATCGGCACAAGGGGTTGTCGGGCGACCGAGGGCCACATCCGGAAACCGAGATAGCGAGCAGAATGGCGAGTATGTCAGGACGGTGCAAGAAGCCGCGTGTGAGGAGGTCGATGATCGTGCCGCGTTGTTGGAGCGGGAAGATAGGTCGACCCTGAAAGGGATCCCGTTCAGCCCAATGCCACGTCCAGCACCATCATCACGATGAAGCCCCCGATGAATCCCAGGGTGGCCACATCGGTATACTTATCCTGTTGGGTCTCAGGGATCACCTCTTCCACCACTACATAGATCATCGCGCCGGCGGCGAAGGCCAACGCGTAGGGGAGCACCGGTTGCATCCAGATCACGGCCACTGCCCCGATCACCCCGGCGATGGGTTCCACCACCGCGCTCAATTGGCCAAAGTAGAAGCTGCGCAGGCGGCTCACACCCGATCGGCGCAGGGGCATGCTCACGGCAATGCCCTCCGGGAAGTTCTGCAGACCGATGCCGATGGCCAGGGCCACTGCGGCACCGATCGTGGCCTCAGGGATCCCCGCCGCCACCCCGCCGAAAAGGACGCCCACAGCCAGGCCCTCCGGGATGTTGTGCAGGGTGATGGCCAGGATCAGCAGGGTGCTGCGCCGCCAATCGGTCTGTGGACCTTCACTGCGTTTGGGGTCGAAATTGATATGCAGGTGGGGCACGTAGCGGTCCAGCACGAAGATGAACAGGGCGCCCAGGGCGAAACCGACCGCAGGCGGCAGCCACTTCACCATGCCCATGCGCTCGCTCATGTCGATGCTGGGCGCCAGCAGGCTCCAATAGCTTGCGGCGATCATGACGCCACCGGTAAAGCCTAACATGCCATCCAGCCATTTGCGGCTCAGCGTCTTAAAGAGGAATACCACGGATGCCCCCGCGGCGGTCACCAGCCACGTGAAGGTGGTGGCCAATAGCGCCCCCCAGACCGGGTCGATACCTGAAAAGAAGTCGAGCAGCTTATCCATCGATCACAGGACCTTTACCGTGAGGTTCTCGCAGACACGTTCGTTCAGCAACATGGCCGAGTTGAAGCGGGTGCTCACCTCGGCTGAGTTGTCGAACTCGAATCGTCGCATGATGGTCAGCTGGGTGCCGATCTTCAGGCTGAGGCCATCGAGCAGTTTCAAGAATGCGGGTGAAGAGTCCCTGACCCCCACAATGTGGACCAGCGTGTCCTTGGGCACCTGGCTCAAGGGCATGGCCCCGCCATTGTCAGCAAAGTGCCCGTTCCGGTCGGGGATGGGGTCGCCGTGCGGGTCGAACTTGGGGTGGTCCATGAACGTGTCCAGACGATCGGTCAGGTCATGGGAACGGATGTGCTCCAGCTGCTCGGCCAATTCATGGACCTCGTCCCAACGGTAGTTCAGGTGGTTCACCAGAAAGGTCTCCCACAGCCGGTGGCGACGGATTATCTGGGTGGCCACCTTCCGCCCTTGGTCGGTCAATCGCACCCCGTGATAGGGACGATGGTCCACCAGTCCCTTCTCGGAAAGCTTCTTCACCATGTCCGTCACGGAGCTCGCTTTGGTCTGCAAGCGACCGGCGATGGCTGTCGTACTGGCACCCTTTTTCGCTTTCTGGGAGACCGCGTAGATGGCTTTGAGGTAGTTCTCCTCAGATCGGGTATGGCTGCTGGCGAGAAGGTTCATGATTCGACAAAGATAAGATCAAAATTAGATTTGTCTAAAAATTTATCTAGTTTTGTGTTTTGGTTGAATAAAGTATGTTCAATAGATTGATATTCAGTTTAATTTCTGCAGTCGCTCTTGTGCCTGCCGGAAGGGGTCAAGGGACCGTCATCGGCAGGCTCGTCGGCCCGGATGGAGACGTCCCTTATGTCAATGTGGCGGTGGTCGGAACAACCCTTGGTGCGGGCTCCGGACCGGATGGAGGCTTCCGTCTTGAAGGTGTTCCGGCAGGGGATCGAACGGTCCAGATCTCGGCGCTCGGATTCCAGGCGCGATCACTGAACGTCACGCTCCAAAATGGTCAGGTCCTGGACCTTGGAAAGGTGCTTCTGCGGCCAAGCGTCAGGGAGCTGGAGGAGGTGGTGGTGAGCGGTACCATGCGGGAGGTATCCCGACTGGATAGCCCCATCCCCGTCGAGCTGGTGACCCCCAAGCTGTTCCGCAAGAATCCGGAACCTGCCCTGTTGGGCGCCATCAGCATGGTGAACGGGGTGCGCTCCCAGCTGAACTGCAGCGTATGCAACACGGGCGACATCCACATCAACGGCATGGAAGGTCCCTACACCCTGGTGCTCATCGATGGCATGCCTCTGGTCAGCAGCCTGGGCACGGTCTACGGGCTCAGCGGCATACCCACCAGCATGGTCGAGCGGGTGGAAGTGGTGAAGGGGCCGGGCGGTGCCCTCTACGGAAGCGAGGCCATGGGAGGTATCATCAACGTGGTGACCCGCAAGCCCTTCAACGCACCGAAGTTCAGTGCGGAGGGCTTCGTGACCAGCTGGAACGAACGCAACCTGGATCTGGGTGGGACGGTCGGCTTGGGCAAGACGCGCATGCTCGTTGGTGCCAGCGGCTTTCAATACACCGACCCACGTGATGACAACGGCGATGGATTCACCGACCTGACCCTGCAAGAGCGCTTGTCCGTGTTCGCCAAAGTGGATCGCCAACGACCCGAAGGACGCATAGCAGGGCTGGGTGCCCGCCACCTGATGGAAGGCCGCTGGGGTGGTCAGATGAACTGGACGCCGGAGTTCGCCGGCGGAGACAGCATCTATGGCGAGACCATTGATACACGGCGCACCGAGGTGTTTGGCTCCTGGCAGCTACCCACCCGGGAGAAGATCGTTGCTCAAGGCTCCTTCATCCACCATCATCAGGACAGCTGGTACGGTACCACGCGGTACGTGGGCACACAGCGCATTGGGTTCGGACAATTGGTCTGGGATCGAAAGCTTGGTGCCCTGCACCACATGCTTGCAGGAGCGGCTTTCCGACACACCTGGTACGATGACAATACGCCCGGGACCGCCGATGCAGACGGCAGGAACGCCCCGGAAGTGACCCCGCTGCCCGGCCTGTTCGTGCAGGATGAATGGCGCTTCGCCCCGACGCACACGCTGCTGGCCGGCTATCGGCTGGACCATCATCCTATACACGGAGCGGTACACAGTCCCCGTGCGGCCTGGCGCTGGCAGCTGCCCAGGCGACAAGCACTGCGCTTCAACATGGGTACCGGCTTCCGGGTGGTGAACCTATTCACCGAAGACCATGCGGCCTTGACCGGGTCCCGTGAGCTGGTGATCGCCGAGGACCTTCTACCTGAACGATCCGTGGGCGGCTCCCTGACCTATACCCGTTCCTGGAGCACCGAACGCCTGTTCGCGCTGGTTGACGTGACCGCCTGGCATACCCACTTCAGCAACCAGATCATCGGCGACTTCGAGACCGACGATGACCAGATCATCTATGCCAATCTCGATGGCCATGCCGTCTCCCAAGGGGTCGGCCTGAACACCGAGCTGGTCCTGGGCGCTCCTTGGAAGCTGATGGCCGGCGCAAGCTGGATGGATGTATACCGCACTGAGCGCATGGAAGAAGGCGACGCGCAGGAACGCTTGCAGCAGCTCCACGCACCCGAATGGTCGGGCACCTTCGCTTTCAGCTATCGCCCGAATGCCTGGACGGTGGACCTTTCCGGTCAATGGTACGGACCCATGCGCCTGCCTGTGTTGGAGAACGACCCGCGCCCGGAATACTCGCCCTGGTATGCCTTGCTGAACGCCCAGGTCACCCGTTCCTTTGGAAAGGGCTTTGAGGTCTTTACCGGGGTAAAGAACCTGCTTGACTTCGTGCCCAAGGATGTCCTACTTCGTCCGCACGACCCTTTCAACAAGCAGGTCGATGACCCGCTGGACAACCCGGACGGTGTGAGCTTCGACGCGAACTACGCATACGCCCCGCAACAGGGAATCCGGGGCTTCGTGGGGCTGCGGTGGACGCTGGACTGAGCGCCTACCTTTGGCTTCGATGTACGCCCTGTTGCGCCCAATTCTCTTCCAGCTGTCTCCGGAACGGGCGCACCACCTCACCTTTTTGTTGCTGGAGTTCGCGTGCCGCGTTCCCGGAATGCTGTGGTCGGCAGGGGCACGGAAGGCGCCACAGGCTGCAGCGCTGGAGGTCATGGGCCTGCGGTTCCCTTCGCCGGTGGGCCTGGCTGCGGGCATGGACAAGGACGCGAAACATGTGGACGCCATATCCGCATTGGGCTTTGGCTTCGTTGAGGTAGGTACGCTCACACCGAAGCCACAGCCAGGGAACGAGCGACCGCGGCTTTTCCGCCTGCCCAAGGACCGCGCGCTCATCAACCGCATGGGCTTCAACAACGGAGGAGTCGTGCGGGCCGTCGAGCGGCTGCGCAAGCGCAAGCCAGGCATCATCGTGGGTGGCAACATCGGCAAGAACAAGGTCACACCCAATGAACAGGCGGTCGATGACTACCTCACCTGCTTTGAGGCGCTATACCCCGTGGTGGACTACTTCGTGGTGAACGTGAGCAGTCCGAACACACCGGGTTTGCGGGAGTTGCAGGAGAAGGGGGCCTTGCTGGGGATCTTGGGTAAACTGAAGGAGAGGTCCGATCGGATGATCAGCAGGTCCGATGATCGGATGATGAAGCCCCGGCCGATACTGCTCAAGATCTCGCCCGACCTCACCGACGCCCAACTCGACGATGTGTGCACCGTGGTGAAGGAGAGCGGTATCGCCGGGGTCATCGCCACGAACACGACCATCTCGCGTGAAGTGCTGACCACATCCAAGTCCGAAGTGGAGGCCATGGGAGCGGGCGGGCTGAGCGGCGCACCGGTAAGGAGGAGAAGCACGGAAGTGGTCCACTACTTGCGCGCACGATTACCACGCCCATTGGTCATCGTCGGGGTGGGCGGCATCGATTCCGCTGAAGCCGCACTGGAGAAGCTGGAGGCAGGCGCAGACCTTGTCCAGGTTTACACGGGGCTGATCTACGAAGGTCCTGGTCTCATCTCCCGGATCAACCAAGCTTTTGCAGAATGGAAGCGACGGAAGTGAAGCTGATCGAATGTCCAAGGGATGCCATGCAAGGCATCTCCACCTTCATTCCCACCGATGTGAAGGTGGAGTACCTGAACACGCTGCTGAAGGTCGGCTTCGACACCATTGACATCGGCAGCTTCGTAAGTCCCAAGGCCATTCCTCAAATGGCGGATACGGCCGAGGTGTTGGCGCGCATCGACCGCGGTCCTTCGAAGAGCAAGCTGCTTGTGATCGTTGCCAATGAGCGGGGTGCAGCGGATGCGGTGCAGCAGGAGGTGGACTACCTGGGCTACCCTTTCAGCATCAGCGAGACCTTCCAGCAGCGCAACACGAACACCGGCATCGAGGGCTCCTGGGCGCGCACGGCCGCCATCGCCGAACTGGCGTCCAGCGCTGACAAGGAACTGGTGGTGTACATCAGCATGGCCTTCGGCAATCCCTACGGCGATCCCTGGAACGCCGAGGTTGCCCTGCACTGGACCGAACGGCTGGTGAAGGAGCTTGGTGTACGCACCATCGCGCTGAGCGATACGGTCGGTGTGGCGCGTCCCGAGGACATCTCGTCCATGTTCCACGCGCTGATCCCGGCGCTACCGGCCGTGGAATTCGGGGCACACCTGCATTGCAGTCCGACCAACTGGAAAACCAAGACCCAGGCAGCGTGGGACGCTGGCTGCCGTCGATTCGATGGCGCCATCAAAGGCTACGGGGGCTGCCCCATGGCGGAGGACGAGTTGGTGGGCAACCTGCAGACCGAGCTGTTCGTTCGTCGGTTGGAAGAACAAGGGATCCGTACGGGTTTGGACCTGAATATGCTGGAGCGCGCTGTGGCGCAGGCGGCAAGTGTGTTCCCCTGATCACACACAGAGGCACGGAGGCACAGAGAACAGAAGCTGCAGTGATCAGATGGTGCGCGAATTCATGGACGATGAAGTGACCCCGGTGATCGTGGATGAAGCGTTCAAGCTTCATCGCGATCTCGGCCCTGGCTTACTGGAGTCGGTCTATCGAACGCTGCTCGCCCACCGACTTTGGCAACGCGGTTTGATCGT
>JAGQVN010000155.1 GCA_020437905.1 Flavobacteriales bacterium | reverse complement strand
TGGCGTCGGCGTGCTTCATCATCACCAGGGCATCGGTGATCAGTCCCACGGGTGGCGTATCGATCATGATGTAGTCGTACCGCTGCCTGGCATGATCAAGCAGTTCCTTCAGGTGCTTGCTCAACACCAATTCAGACGCATTCGGCGGTGTCGGCCCGGAAAGGATCACATCGAAGTTCTCGATCTGCGTGCTTTTGATCACCGATGGAATGTCAACGGTGCCGACCAGGAGGTTGCTCAATCCGGTCGGACTGCTCATGTTCAGGCCCTTGCCCACCTTGGGTTTGTGCAGGTCCAGCTCAAGCAGCAGGACCTTCTTCCCGGCCTTGGCAAGGATGGCGCTCAGGTTCACCGAGCAGAACGTCTTTCCCTCATTGGGCCGGTAGCTCGTCACCAGGACCACTTTGCCCGCTTCGGTCGCCGGCAGGTACTCGAGGTTGGTGCGTACGGTCCGGAAGCTTTCGGTGATGGCCGACTTCGGGTCGCTGTCCACCACGACATAATTCTCCTCCGCCTTCTCGCTCGCGATGATCTCCCCGTAGACCGGAGCATGGGTCAGGTCCCGCAACTGGTCCGCGTTCTCGACCCGGTCATAGAACATGACACGCACGAATACCAGCATCAGCGACAGGACCAATCCACCGACGAGGAACGTGTAGAGGATCTTCAGCTTGTCCGGATGCACGATGCCGATGCTCCGCGCTGATTCGATGACCTTGGTCTGAGGGATGATCCCCGCCCGGGCGATGATCGTATTGGCCCGTTTTTCCAGCAGGAACATGTACATCTTCTCGTTCACCTGCACCCGCCGCTGGATGTTGAGGATGTCCCGCTGCGAAGGCGGTATGGCACGTATCATGGCTTCATAATCCGCGATCTGTTGCTCCTGATCGAGGATCTTCTGTTGAAATGCGATCTTCGAGTTCTTGATGTACGTGAGCAGGTTGCCACGGTTCAGCATGATGGTGGAGTCCAAACGTCCGACCGCCACGTTGTCCAAGGTGGCATCAAAAAGCATGGAATTCCTGCTCATCTGCTGACTATAGAGCTCCGTCAACGTGCTCTTCAGGTAGACATCATCATCGAGGATGTAGATGGACGGAGGCAGCAACCGGTCAGCGGTCGTCAGGTTCAGGACGTACTCCTCCAGGTTCTCCAGGCTCGCGATGGACAGCTCGTAGCGTCGCTTCAGGTTCTCGTAACGAACAAGCTCATTGAAATACTGGCTCTCCTCCCGGTTCAGGTCCAGGATGTTCTTACCCTGCTTGTACAGCTGGAGCTCGTTCTCGTTCTGGTCCAGGATAACGGATACCTCGTCCAGTTGTTTATCGATGTAAGCGAGCGTGTTCTTGTTGATGTCGAACTCGCTCTTCAGGGTATAGTCGATGTACACCTTGCTCAAGGAATCCAGGAACATCTTACCCCGGGCCGGTATCTCGTCCTCCACGGTGATCTGGAGGATGGTGGTGTATTCCAGGTTCTCGATGGTCATGCTCTCCTTGTAGCGACCGACCATCCAGCTGCGGCTGTGTCGAATGAACTGATAATCCGAGCCCTTGAGACGCTCCATTCCCGCCGCATCCACCTGTGAACTGAGGTCGATACGGAGCAGGAACTCGTTCTCCTGGATATCCGTATTGAACGGGTATGTCTTGGCCACGATGCCGGCCCCTGCATCATAGCTCAGTTCAAAATGCTCGGGGTCCACGACCCGCAGATCGAACGGTTTCTGGTAGTATTTCGGGTTCAGCAGCTCGATCTTCACGGTGAATGGCAGCGAGGCATACACCTGGGAGGTCTTGAAGCGGCCGATGATGTAGTAGGAGATGTCGAAGTCGAGCTTGTCCAGGGTCCGGTCGATGAGGTCGTACGAGGTCAGCACCCGCTTCTGGTTCACGATATCGCCGTACGCCGCGATGTAACCGATGTTCTGGTAGACCTGACTTTGGTAGTTGTATACCTCCCTATCCTTCAGGAGGACCTGTGCGGTAGCGCCATAGACCTCGGGGATCTTGTACGAATACAGGTAGGAAAGCACCGCTGAAAGGACGAGCGCCACCACGACGAAGTACCAATTCTTCGAAACGATCCGAAGGAAGTACCGGAGGTCCCCTACGTCGATGATCCCCCCTTTGGATCCGGTGCCCGGTGCTGCCATTTAGCCTCGTACCCTCTTCTACCCCGTGGGCGGAACCCTAGAGCAGGGCGGCAAATATAGCTCTTCATTCCGCCAAGGTCCCCGAGTGGAACAGGGCACCGACCACCTCAAGGTGACAAAAGTCTCTTGCCCTTCCAAAGGGGATTATGCTATTTTTGCCGCTCAACCTGCACGAAGGTGCGCATGAGGTCCTTGTTCCGAATCACGCTATTCCTTGCGTTCGTGGCCCTTCCGGTGATCGGTGGGCTGATGGCCCAGCCGCCGGTAGGTGGGCCTCCTCCCTGTTGGCCCCCACCTTGCATCCCCATTGATGGAGGGCTCGGGATCCTCATCGCTGCAGGCGCAGTCATTGGAGGAAAGTCAGCATTGGATCTGCGGCGCTCGGCCAAGCAGGATCGTTGATGCCGATGAGCCTTGCCACCCGGTTCTCGGTGGCCGTGCGCGATCCGTTGCTCCGTTTCCTTTCGACCGCCGCCGGGCTTTACGTCCTTTGGTACCTGGCTTATGAACTGGTGATCCATCCGTGGGGGAAGCTGGATCGCGCGGTGATCGACAACCTGATCGACCTGAGCGGTTGGATGCTCAAGGTCCTTGGTCACTCCCTGATCCCGGAACCTGCCAACGCGGAAATGATCCGGACCATTGGCGTACAAGGAGGTCATCTCCTATGGATCGGCGACCCGTGCAACGGTGTGTCCCTGTTCGCGGTCTTCCTCATTTTCATCGTTGCCTATCCCGGGCCCTGGAGGCACAAGCTGTGGTTCGGCCCCCTTGGTCTGTTGTCCATCCACCTGATCAATGCGTTGCGGATCGTCGCCCTTTGCCTGGTGGTGACCATCGACTATGAACTGCTCAACTTCAATCATGATTACACCTTCTATGTGATCGTGTATGGTTGGGTGTTCATCCTATGGGCCTTATGGGTCCGTACGTTCAGACCGGATTCACACGTGGCCATGGATCGGGCATGAACCGTTGGCTCGGTGCCGGAGCGATCCTCGCAGGGTCCATCGCATTGGGAGCGATCCGCGAGTTCCTTTTCCTGAACCTGAACTACCAGATCGACCACGTCGAGCGGGGAACACCTTACTCGTACGCTCATAGTCTCTTTCAAGGTTGGACGAAGGACCTGGACCTCGAGGCACTGGTCCTGTTGAAATGGTCATTGTCCCTGGCCTTCATCGCAACTCTGGCGGCAGCCGCGGTCGGTACGGCACGCCTGCTCTATCCTGAAAAGCGGTATGGTGTTCCCATCCTTATCGGCACCGTGACCATGGCATTCCTGGCCTTCGGCCTGCACCTGGGCGGCTCATGGCTCCCTCCTTTGGGCAGTGTCGGCGTGAAGGTGTTGCATGCGCTGCAATACCCCGTCGTCCTTCTGCTCCTTTGGGTCGCCAGGCCGCTGGTCGGCCGTGCGGATCGATCACAGTGAGGGACGCGGCTATCTGCACCCGCGTTCGCTCCCCTTTTTCTCGACGACCCAACGCATGAGCTGACCGCGTTCGACGCATGTTGTTCAATTCCATTGAGTTCGCGTTCTTCCTGCCGGTGGTGCTTTTCCTGCACTGGTCGCTTCGTTCCCGCTCGATCTGGGTCCGGAACGCGTTCCTGGTGATCGTCAGCTTCGTTTTCTATGGCTGGTGGGACCCACGGTTCCTGTCGTTGATCCTCCTCAGCGCTGGCGTGGACTTCCTGGTGGGGCGTTCGATGGAAGGAGCTTCCTCCCGCCAGCGAAAGGTCCTGCTTGGAACAAGCCTGGTGGTCAATCTGGGGGTCTTGTGCCTGTTCAAGTATTCCGGTTTCTTTCTGGAGAGCCTGGCGGAAGCGTTCACATTTCTCGGTGCACCGCTCGACCTTCCATCCCTGTCCATCGTGCTTCCGGTAGGGATCAGCTTTTACACCTTCCAGACCATGAGCTATACGATCGACGTCTATCGGGGCAGGCTGGAAGCTGAGAAGGACCCGATCGCCTTCCTGGCATTCGTCAGTTTCTTTCCTCAACTGGTCGCAGGACCGATCGAACGGGCTGCGAACCTGCTTCCACAATTCAAGACCAGAAGGACCATCGATGTGGCCGAGGCCACCGACGCGCTCAGGCAGTTGTTGTGGGGGATCTTCAAGAAAGTGGCGGTCGCTGACCAGGCGGCCAGGTACGTGGACCTGGTGTTCGATGGCGGGACCGCGTTCACCGGTTGGCCGCTCTTCCTTGGAGCATTGCTTTTCTCCATTCAGATCTATGGAGATTTTTCCGGGTACAGCGACATCGCGATCGGCACGGCGCGGCTCTTCGGGTTCCGCCTGATGAAGAATTTCGACCTGCCTTACTTCTCCAGGGATATCGCGGAATTCTGGAGACGCTGGCACATCAGCTTGAGCACCTGGTTCAGGGACTACCTGTATATCCCACTGGGCGGGAGCCGGGGCAGCCGATCGGAACGGGTGCGGAACGTGTTCATCATCTTTCTGGTAAGCGGTCTCTGGCACGGTCCGAACTGGACCTTCGTGGCCTGGGGTGGCATTCACGCCACGCTCTTCCTGCCCCTGCTGCTGACCGGCTCGAACCGGAAGCATGTGGGCGCGCTGCCCCGATCCCTGGGAGCGCCCAGGTCCGGACCAATGCTGAGCTGGGCTTGGACGATGATCCTGGTCACCCTGGCCTGGGTATTCTTCCGATCCCCGGACATGAAGCATGCCGTGGCATACCTCGCGCGCATGTTCGATCAGGCAGGGAGCCCGGGGCTGCCGATCGTTCCAGTTCCGCTTATGCTGACCGCCCCATTGATGTTCGTGGTGGAATGGACCACGCGCGCGAGGGAACACCCCCTGGCGATCGCCGATCGACCGGCCGCCATACGATGGAGCACCTACTTCACGCTCACCTTCCTCACCTTGTTCCTGTTCGATGACCGGAGCACATTCATTTATTTTCAGTTCTAGCCAATGCCGAGGTTGCTCCTGAAGCTTGCATTGCTCGTTGTCGCGCTGGTGATCGCCATCGCCATCCTGCGTGCCTCATTGCCCTATGGGTGGGGCAATCCGTATGTCGTCCATAAGCTGGAGCAGCTCTCTGAAAGGGACATCAAGCCGCGGCAATTGATCATCGGCTCAAGCCGAGCCTACCGAAGCGTGATACCGGACCTGTTGGACAGCCTCATGGGGGCGCCGACCGGGACCACGTACAACCTGGCAGGTCCGGGCATCTCCGCAGGCCAGTGCTTCTACCTGGCAGACCATGTCCTGGCGGATACCGCGCTC
This sequence comes from Flavobacteriales bacterium, assembly GCA_020437905.1. Taxonomy (GTDB): domain Bacteria; phylum Bacteroidota; class Bacteroidia; order Flavobacteriales_F; family PHOS-HE28; genus PHOS-HE28. The sequence goes on along the minus strand of JAGQVN010000155.1, from coordinate 747 downwards.
AGCGGGGGGTTGAGAACGCTGGTGTTCGAACTTCAGGACCATGCTCCGATCACCGGGAATCTGGGTACGAACGTGCGCGAAACCTACTGGCACGGCGTGCGGCATTGGTGGATGACCTGCGCGGCAGTGATCCAAAGCAACCGGAAATGGACCACCAAGACCATTCTGTTACGCGATCATTCGCTGGCCCTGTTGCGCGCTTCGCTGGGTCTCGGGCTGTACTCCGGCGTTCGGGAACTCTTCATGCCATCCAGGACCAGGCAAGAGCTGATCGGGGCCCGGAACGACGGCTTCCGTGACCTCGAGGATGAGTCGGGTAGCAGCGATGAACGGGAGGTGCATTCGGGATTACGGGAGCGGCATCAGGAATGGTTCGCCAACACAGCATTAAGATCGAAGGTGATGAACAATGCAAGGTCATCCCGGACCGACACGTTGGCGCGGCCGGGGAGCGCAGATGTCGATCGGCTGCACGACCTGATCGAACGCTGCGAGGCCCGTGGGATCAGGTTCATCGCATGGCTGCCACCATTGAGCAACTCAGCCTATGCCCATGCCTTGTTCAGGACGGTCCCTGTTGACCATCGTGTCGACCTCCACGACCCGTATCGCTTCCCGGAGCTTTATACCATCGAGCATGCATTCGACCGCGGTCATCTGGATCGCAGCGGGGCCGAACTCCTGACCAGGTACCTCGCCCAGGAGCTCATCGACCCGTGAAGGACCGAAGGGTTCGTTCAAGCGGTC
>JAGQVN010000154.1 GCA_020437905.1 Flavobacteriales bacterium | reverse complement strand
TGTTCGGAACGGACGCCCGAGCCCTTCAAGCGGGAGCGGCGTTGCTGTGGACCGGAAATGTCGTCACGGACGGACAGGTCAAATACGCCGGACCCAACAACGACCGGGATCCCGTTCTCCAGCGGGTGGGCGGTTCTGTCCCGACCAACGTGGTCAACGGCTATTGGCCTGAGGACGTCACGCTGGATGCGGTGGTGAAGTACAGCGGGTTGAACAATGACCGCGATCCGATCCTTCAGAACGTGGGCGGTTCGGTGCCGACTGCGGTCCGCATGGAACAACTTCCCTGACACGCCGTTCCAAGGACTATGACGCATTCCATAGGGGTCGTGCAATGGCGTGTGCGCGGAGCCTGGCTCGGTCTGATGGCCCTTTCGGCGGTCGCTCCGTCATCTGGCCAGGGCGTCCAAGTCTATGATATGATCACCGCCGGCCTCCCGAGCAATACCGTACGTGCCATCCTTCCTTTGGCTGACGGTGACGTATGGGCCGGGACAGATTGGGGGCTGTGCCATTTCGATGGCACCGATTGGGAGGTCCTCCAAGTAGGCACTTCAGGTCTTCCTGAGAATGATATTCGTTCACTGGCCTTGGACAGTAGTGGTGTGCTATGGGTGGGTACGTTCAGTGCCGGCTTGGTGCGATACGATGCCGGCGCCGCCTCTTGGACCGTGTACAACGCGCAGAATTCGGGACTACCCGCAGACCAGGTCCGAGCCCTTCACGTGGACCCATGGGGTCATCTATGGGTCGGAACGCCGAACGGTCTTGCGCGCTTCGACGGGGCCCTGTGGCAAGTGTTCGACGATTCACCGAACAGTTACGCGGGCCTGATCCTTCCGGGCTCGAACATCACCGAGGTGATCGTCCGGCCGGACAGTGTTGCGGTAATTGGGACGGTCAACGGTGGCTTCGTTTATCTGGCCTCCACCGGTGTCACTTTTTTCAACACGTTCAATGACGGTCTGCCGGATAATACGGCGCTGGGCATCGCCATCGATCAGGCAGGCGACCGTTGGTCCGCATGCCCGGCCGGAGCCCTGTTGCGCCATGCCGGCAGTTATCAGGGTGGGGTATGGAACCAATACAGCTCGCTGAACTCCTTCATCCCTTCGAACAGTCTGAACGACGTTGCCATCGATGCGGCGGATCGGAAGATCATCGCCACACAGAACGCGGGGCTGGCCATTTTCGAGGGGCTCAACACCTGGTCTGTTTTCAATTCCAACAACTCGGACCTGCCCGATGATGAGGTGTTGACCGTGACCGTGGACCCGGTCGATGGGATCTGGGCAGGGACGGCCACGGGTGGTCTGGTCCATATTGCTTCTCCCAGTGGTGTACCCGGACCTCATCAGAATTCCACCTTTCGCTACAGCTGGTCCGAGGACGGCAGGAGCATTCAATTGTTCGGACGGGATGTTGACAAGGTCCTTCATGCCGAGATCCTTGATGCAGCGGGTAGGTCGGCATTGAATGGTCTCCTGCCTGTGCAAGGCAGGGTCATCTTGGATGGCCTTGAGCTGGCTCCAGGGATCTATCTGCTCGCGCTCAGTGATCGCCTCGGTCATGTCCTGGGCATGATCAGGATCCCCATCGGTTGATCGGGCTTGCTTGACGTACCGAGGGGACCGTTGTAAATTGCCACTGCTCCGGTACGCTTTAACCCTTTAGGAACTCGAACATGGTAGCTCGATACCTTGGTGTGGTATGCACCTCCCTCTTGCTTGTACCTGCCCATCTGGCATTCGGTCAATGCTCAACGAACAACGCGACCAGCTGCGTGTGTGAAACGCAGGGTCAAACGAATTGCGACCTGAAACCGGATATCACGATATCCTGGTATGCGTTGGAGAATTACGCCAGCGGCCCAAGCGAATATCCCCAGACCGGAGCGGGAAGCAACAACGGAAGGCTCCGCGTTACCGGGTCTACGCCGAACATCGGCCATGGTCCGCTCAATGTGCGCGGTGTCGACCAGAACGGTTATCGCTGGTTCCTGTGCGGTACCGATACGTTCAACATCTACGACCCGAGCTCCAGTCAACAGTTCACCTGCCCGAACAATGCATCGGCGCAACAGATCATCCTGCAACGGGTCTACCACAAGAACGGGAACGCGATGAGCTACTCGGAGCAATTCGCGGGAACCATGACCTACCACCCGACCCATGGTCACAACCATGTGGATGACTGGGCCACGTTCACCTTGCGCATTGAAGACCCGAACGAGCCCCATCCGCTCAATTGGCCGATCGTGGGCACGGGAGCCAAGATCGGGTTCTGTCTCATGGACTATTATCCATGTACGAGCGGAAGTGCGAATGGTCACTGTCGGACCTCCCAGGAATACGGAGGAGGCACCAACCTCAATTCTTCCTCCCAATTCCCCAACTATGGGCTGGGTGGCGGCGGCTACAATTGCAGCCCTGTCAGTCAAGGGATATCGGTCGGTTATACCGACGTGTATAGTGAAAGCCTGGATGGCATGTGGGTGAATATTCCTCCGGGGACGTGCAATGGGGATTACTGGATCGTGATGGAGGTGGACCCGAACGACAATTTCGTGGAGGAGGATGAGACCAACAACTGGACCGCGATCCCGTTCACCCTTACCCAACAGACCCCGGGTGGTGGTGATTTTGCCCAAGTGACGGCGTCGTCGGAGACCACGTTCTGCGCGGGTGGTTCCGTACAATTGACCGCCTCAGCGGGGACCGCCTATCTCTGGAGCACAGGGGAGACCACACAATCCATCAACGCGGATGCCTCAGGACCCTATTCGTGCCAGGTCACCGGGATCTGTGGGACCGATATGTCGGACCCGGTCACAGTTACGGTGTTGTCGGCGAGTGAGCCTGTCGGTACGGATGCCACCTTGAGCGGTCCGGGTTCAGCTGCATTGAGCGCTACGGGTTCCGATGTGCACTGGTACGATGCGGAATTCGGCGGGAACGAACTTGGGACCGGCAATGTCTTCAACACTCCGGTCCTGAACAACACCACTTCCTATTGGGCGGAGGATAGGAGCACCTTGCCAGGCGTGTATGGTTACGGGGGTCTCGCAAATAATTCCTCGGGAGGCGGTTATTTCAATTCCGACCAGAGGCTCAATTTCGACGCGTATGAACCATTCATTCTGAGGTCAGTGAAGGTCTATGCCAACGGACCGGGACAACGTCATATCCTCTGCATTACTGCCGCTGGCGATCTGATCGACGAGCTGTACGTGAACCTGGTCGCGGGTGAGCAGCGAGCTGATCTCGACTTCAACATGGCGGCTGGTAGTGGTCATCAGATCACGCTATGGGACGGCAATGGCTCCATTCGTGACTGTTTCCGGACCAATGGTTCGGCGGTGTACCCGTATGACCTGATGGGCCTGGGATCCATCACCGGTTCGACGGCCAGTGCAAGCGGTTATTACTACTTCTTCTATGATTGGGAGGTCGAAAAACCCGATATGGTGTGCTCCAGTGCGCGCACCATGGTCACAGCTACGGTGAATGCCGGGGTCCGTTTGGCCGCCAAGGTGATGCTCGATGGACCATACGATGAGGGAACCGGGCTCATGGCCGATGATCTGCGTCAAGCAGGGCTGGTCCCGCTAATGGAGCCTTTCACCGGATTGGGCTTTGCGCACATGGGAAATGGCGGATCGGAGGAGACATCGAGTGGCGTATTGGCGGTATCCGGCAATGATGCTCCGGTGGATTGGGTAATGCTTGAGCTGCGCGACCCCAATGATCCTTCCGTGATCCTGGAGACCCGCTCAGCCCTGGTGCAGGCCGATGGTGATGTGGTCGACGTGGATGGCAGTTCACCGGTGCAGTTCCAGGCGGTCGATGGATCGTATTTCGTGGCCGTCAGGCACAGGAACCACCTTGGATGCATGACCGCCGCGGCGATATCGCTCACTGCTGCTCCGGCGGTCCTGGACTTGTCAGATATCGCGACCGCCACCTATGGCACTTCCGCCAGGAAGTTGGTGAATGGAAAGGCACTGCTGTGGTCGGGGAACGCAGTTCTCGACAACGAGGTTAAATATGCCGGTCTCGCGAACGATCGTGACAAGGTGTTGCAGGACGTGGGTGGAAGCGTTCCAACGGCTGTTGTGGCGGGCTATTCCTCGTCCGATGTGAACATGGATGGCCTGATCAAATATGCCGGTCCGCAGAACGATCGCGACCGGATCCTGCAGAACATCGGGGGTTCGGTGCCCACTGCTGTCCAGATCGAACAGCTTCCCTGATGCGCAATTGCGCTATCGTCGTGCGGAGTCCGTTTTCATTGGTCTTGGCGCTGATATGCCAAGGGGTCTTGTGCCAGACCTTCACCCTATCTACCGGCATCCTTTCCGATGGATCGGCGAGGACCGGTAACTGCGTGGGTATCGCGGATATGGATGGGGACGGTTACGACGATCTGGTTCTGCTGGATGAAAGCAAGCGGCTGTATATCGACTATCAGGGGAGCAATGGTTCGTTCACTTCGTTCGATTACGGCAACGTCTCCGGTTCCAACCAATGGGGAATGTGCGCCGGGGATATCGATGGCGATGGGCACAAGGATATCATTAGCGGAGGGAGCTACGATGGCGTACACTTCATGGAGATCTCCTCGCGCGGCGTCTCCTCCTTGAGCTCACTGAACAATGGAAGCATGTTCATGCAGGCCATGAACACGGCCGATATCAACAATGATGGTCACCTGGACGTGTTCGGATGCCACGATGATGCGGCATCAAGGATCTGGCTGAACAACGGATCCGGTGCTCTCTCGTACAATAACTACATCAACTTCGCCACCACCCCAGCTTCGGACATGAGCGGGAACTATGGGAGCGTATGGATCGATTTTGACAACGATGGTGACCTGGACCTGCAGATCAGCCATTGCCGGCAGGGAGTGAACAACCCCAGCGATCCTCGCCGGTGGAACCGGCTTTTCGTGAACGATGGGAACAACAATTACACGGACCTTGCCGCCACCTTCGGCATGCAGAACCAGGAGCAGACCTGGACCACTGATTTCGGCGATCTGGACAACGATGGAGACCTTGATGCGGTGAGCACCAACCACTCCACCACCATGCAGGTCTTTCTGAACGATGGCAGCGGGAACTACACGGATGCCACGGCCGGCAGTGGGATCGAGTTCAGCGGGTTCTTCCTGCAATCCAAGCTGGAGGACCTCGACAACGATGGCAATCTGGACCTGATCACAGCAGGAGCGGAGTACTATTTTAAGGGGGACGGAGATGGGACCTTCACCCGGATCATGAACATGCTGCCGGAACCCGGGACCGGTTATACTCTGAACACCTTCGCCACGGGTGATCTCAACCACGATGGCTTCATCGACATTTACGCGGGTTATGGCTCCGGCTATGTGACCCCGAGCACTACGCGCGATGATGAACTGTATTTGAACAACGGCAACTCCAATCACTTTTTGAACTTCGACCTGAAGGGTGTGGACAGCAACCCCGATGCGGTCGGTGCAAGGGTCACGCTTTATGGTCCTTGGGGTACGCAGATCCGTGAGGTACGCGGAGGGGAGAGCTACGGTATCGTGTGCTCCTTCACCTGCCACTTCGGTCTGGGCAGTACCACCATGGCAGATAGTGCCGTCGTGCGCTGGCCAAGCGGTTCGGTCGACCGCTTTTATAATGTCGCTGCTGATCAGTGGGTGGAAGTGACCGAAGGGGAGACCACCCTGTCCCTGCTGGCAATGAAGGCGTTGCTTAGTGGTCCCTATGACGGTGGTACCCAGCTCATGAACGATGGACTGCGCCAACAAGGGTTGCTCCCTTTGCTCCAGCCCTATGGCGGGTTCGGGTTGGTGATCACGGGCACTGAGACCATGGAACAGATCTCGTCCGATATCCTGAACGTCACGGGGCCGAACGCCATCGTGGACTGGGTCTGGCTGGAGCTACGCGATGCCAATGCCTCGGGTAGCGTGCTCTTTTCCCGACCGGCTCTGGTCCAGCGGGATGGCGATGTGGTGGAACTGGATGGATACCGTCCGGTGGCCATGGGTGCTCCAGCTGGGAACTATTACGTGGCCGTTCGCCATCGGAACCATCTGGGATGTATGACCAGTGCTGCGATCGCCTTAGGGCCCGTTCCGGTCAGCATTGACCTGACAGCGCCTGGCACGGGGGTCCATGGCACAAATGCGAGGCAGTTCATTGGGCCGCTGGCAGCGCTATGGACCGGGAATGTGGTCTTCGACGCCCAGGTCAAATATGCAGGGAGCAACAATGACCGCGACGGACTGCTGAACGTCATCGGCGGCTCGGTGCCAACAGCGGTCAGTGCTGGTTACCTGGCATCGGACGTGAACATGGATGGAGCCGCCAAATACGCTGGGGCCCAGAACGACCGCGACCGGATTTTGCAGACCGTGGGAGGCTCGGTACCGACTGCCGTGCGCCTGGAACAGATCCCTTGATGGACATCGCAAAAAGTACCTATCTTTCTAACCTCGAAGATCGACCTAACAACCAAAACCAGCAGTACATGAACTATGCTAACCCTTGGAAGAGGCTGAAGTTCCTATGGAGCATTGGCCTCTTGTCCTGTCTCGGCGCGGGCAGCGCAATGGCCCAGACCGTGGACATCAAGATCGTGGAGAGCTCCACACCCGGGACCTTGGAATTGAGGGTCCGCCCCGATCAGACCTTGAACGAGCTTGTTTCCGAGCTGACCTTCACCCTGCGTTGGGAGACCGCCAGTGGGGCCAGCCTGGGTGCGATCAACCAGATCCTGGGCGCTGATCTTTGCCCTTTGTTCACCTGTCCGTTATCAAAGTCCGGTAACGGTGAGGTGGACTTTACTGATGGATTCCGCTATCAGACCTTCAGTGCATTCCCACAGACCCAATTGCAGAACTGCAACACCCAGCCGGGTTACACCTGGCCCGGAGGAGTGGAAACGGTCATTATGACCATTCCGGTGACCAACAACACGGGTTGTGCGAACTTCGAGTTCTCCGATGTGGATTACGACGGTTCTGGGAATACGGGCTTCTTCCTGTCCTATAATTCCTTGGCCGCAACTGGTGCTCCTTTTGGTGGACCTGCTTCCATAGGAAGCTGCAATACGGACTGCAATGGTGATGTTGGTGGTACGGCCAGCATCGACCAGTGCGGTGTCTGTTCCGGTGGTAACACGGGCCTGATACCGAACGAGAGCTGCACGGACTGCAACGGTGAGATCAATGGTACGGCGAGCATCGACCAGTGTGGTGTGTGCTCCGGTGGTAGCACGGGTCTGATCCCTGATGCCAGCTGCACGGACTGCAATGGCGATGTGAATGGTACGGCCAGCATCGACCAGTGCGGTGTCTGTTCCGGTGGTAACACGGGCCTGAT
>JAGQVN010000153.1 GCA_020437905.1 Flavobacteriales bacterium | reverse complement strand
GGGAAAGATGTACAGCGGATAGCGCTTGTATTCCTTTACCGTGGACCAGATACGTGAAAGGGATCGTTCGGCCACGAGCCGATCGGCACCATGCGGTGCCATGGTCCTGATCAGGAAAGGGACCGATGCACTGCGGACGACCAACTCGCCGATGATCAAACCATGGAGGGCACCTTTGCTCAACAGACCATAGACCACATTGAAGACCCGAAGCACCAGATTGGTGCCACCGTTGATCGCTGCACCACGACCGAACTCCTTATAACGCGTCAGCCATTTGGTCAACATGGTGGGGACCATTTGGACCGCGGTCCCGAGCGGTATCGCGTAATACCAAGCGCCCATGTTCCGCCAACTGGGTGCCAGCTGATAGACCTGCTCCCTGAAGACCAGGAACGGTACCATGAGCAGCAGGATGAGCGTCAGGGTCAGGATATTGGCACGCAGGAGGTCACGCGCCTTCTCTTCCTCCTCGGGAAGCACGAACGCCGACGATATGCCCATCTCCGCGATCGCTGCAAGGTTCAGGCAGATGGTGATGAAGATGCCGTAGATCCCGTATGCCTCGGGGCCGTAGATCCTTGCCACGATCGGGGTCAGGACCACCTGGCTGATCGTGATCACCGCCGAACCGCCGAACGCGTAGGCCGCGTTCCGGGCGAAGGTCCCCTGCTCGCGCACCATGCGCAGATCGTTCCGCCATTCCCGTATCCTCCGCTTCACCATCCCCGGGGCCTTCAGCTCTGGTTCCGGTGGTAAATGTACCGGGGTGCGTGCTACACAAGGGGGCTCGGGTCATCATCTTTGCTCCATGCCACAGCTTGTTCTTTGCACAGGCAATCCCGGTAAGTTGCGCGAGCTCAGTGACCTGCTGCCAGATGGGCTGGAGGTGCTTTCGCACATCGATCTCGGGCTTCCGAGGGATCTACCCGAGGAATTCGACGATCTGGAGCGGAACGCCGTTCAAAAAGCTTCCTTCGTCTTCGAGCGAACGGGCCACCTGTCGCTGGCGGATGACACCGGGCTCGAAGTGGAAGCATTGGGAGGGAGGCCCGGAGCACTGTCAGCACGGTTCGCCGGGCCGGAGCGGGACCCGGAAGCGAACATGGACAAGCTCTTGGAAGCGTTGGTCGACCAGAAGAACAGAAAGGCGCGGTTCCGAACGGTCATGGCCCTCGTAGGTCCGGAGGGTCACTGGACCTGCGAGGGGGTCGTGAACGGATCCATCACCCATCATCGGAAGGGAAGCGAAGGATTCGGCTATGACCCGATCTTCCTGCCCGAAGGCGAGGAACGGACCTTTGCCGAGATGGATAGGACCAGCAAGAACAGGCTGAGCCATCGGGCTCGGGCGCTGCATCAGGTCATTGCCCATCTGAACGCTGAAGAGGGGCGTTCAACGCCTCACTGACCAGGCCGTTCACCACGGTGCCGATCGGTGTTCCCGCAGCGTGGAGCATCTTGGGGAAGATGCTGGCCTTACTGAAGCCGGGTGTCGTGTTCACTTCGATGGTGATGATCTCCTGGCCATCCCAGAAATGGTCCACCCGCACCATCCCCTTGCATCCCAGGGCCTCGTAGATCGCCTTCGAACGTTCCTGGATCAGGGATGCAACAGCCGCTGGTATGGGGGCCGGAACGATCTCCTCCGTGTCCTGGGCGTGGTACTTCGCTTCGTAGTCGAAGAATTCGCGGGAGGTCCGTACCTCACAGATCGGTAATGCATGCACCACCCCGTCGAGCTTGTAAACGCCACATGTCAACTCCCTTCCGGTAATGGCCTCCTCCACGATCACGCCAGGGCTTTCGCGAAAGGCCTGTTCCAATGCTCCGGGCAGTTCCTCCATGGTCTTGACCTTGCTGATCCCCAGGCTGCTCCCGCTTTGGTCCGGTTTCACGAAGCAGGGGACCCCGATACGCTCGACGATCGCTCCGACGGAACCTTCCTTCAAACTGCTCAGGAAGATCGAACGTGCCACGCGGAAGCCCATTTCCCGCAACAAACCACAGGTGCTGAACTTGCTGAAGGTAATGGCCATGTTCAACACCCCGCCGGTCTGGTAAGGGATATCCAACAGGTCCAGGAAGCCTTGTAGCCTGCCATCCTCACCCGGGCTGCCGTGGATGGCGATCAAGGCCATTTGCGCAAGAACAGGAGCGCCGTTCAGCTCGATGCTCAGCCTTCCACGGTCCAATTGCAGTTCGTTCCCATCGACATCCTGAGCCGACCATCGGTCGCGGTCAATGGTCACGAAAACACCCTGGTAGCACTCCGGGTCGAGCGCTCCCATCATGGTCGCTGCGCTTTGGTGGCTGATCACTGATTCACCGGAGTATCCACCCCGGAATATGGCTACCAAAGCACGCGAACGGTCGTTCATTGGATCATGGAGTGAAGGTGCGTCTTGGCATCTCCGTGTGGTCGTAAAGATCGATCCCGAATCGGTCCACGATACCAAGGATACGTCCGATCTGTTGGTCGTCCAACTTGGTGCGCCACTGTCGCAACTGCTCCTTAGGGTCACGTACACGGGAACCCGCCAAGGTGGTGCTGCTGGGTTGGCGCAAACGGTCCAGCGCGGCGTTCGGCACGGGGATTCCCCATGCCTGGAAGACCTTGTTCAGCGTGGCCTCGGGTCGAAGGATCATCTCCTCATAGGTGATGGTGGTCCATGCCCGGTCGTTCTCAGGATGTTCCAACAAATGCTTGTGATCGATGCACCAGTACGCAGCTTGGCGCTCTTCCACGGTCCGGATATCATCCAAGATCGCCCGGTACTGTTCAATGAACCGATCGAAGCGATGGGGCCTGGGCCGGGGAACGAGCGCGTGGGAATCCCAAGCCCCGAACTTGATCTGGGAGCTGACCACTGCACATGGATGCCGCACCAGCAGGACCGGTTTGGGCACAGTGAACCGGGAGACCACCCAGGGAAGGAGCAGGTTCCCGCGCACGAACTTCACGATGAGCCGCTCGGCGGCGAGCAGCTCGTCCACGTCGGTGGTCCGTGTCAGGTAGGGAGAGAGCATGAGCCCTTCGAACAGGTGCCTGAACCGCTCCTCCGCCTCCGGCCAAACCTCTCCTTCCGGGATGTACTGACGCCACCAGAATCCGATCTCCCGGAACGCAGGATTGTGACGGACATCGAGCGGTTCCCAGATCGTCGCCGTCCTGGGCACCGTGCGGATCAATTCCTCCAGCCAAGTGGATCCACCTCTGGGCTGCGCGAACAACAGCAGGACCTTGGCCCCATCGACCTGGACCCGGGAACGGATGCTCCGCAGCCTGGCGGCTTTTCGCCAGGTTCGCCACTTGTTCGCGAAGCGTTCAGGGATGCTTGGCCGGCCCATCGATCGATCGCAAAGATCGTTGCACCCGCCGTTCGATCATCATCCGGACGCACCGGGCTAACTTTGGCCACTCCCCATGCCCGTGAGACGCGCTGTCATCCTGATGCTGGTCCCCTTGGTATCGGCGCTCCTGCTGCTGTGGGGGGGATGGTCCTGGATGGCACATTACACCAGGCATGATGTTTCGGTACGTGTGCCGCTGCTGAAAGAGCTTGCCCTCACGGAAGCCGAAGAGGTGCTGGTGGGACGTGGGCTCCTGTTGGAGGTGATCGATTCGGTATACAGTGATGAAGCTCCGAAAGGTTCCATCGTCGATCAGGACCCGGCGAGCGGACAGGACGTCAAGCCCGGGCGCAAGGTGTATGTGGTGCTCAATGCCACCAGTCCGAAGATGCTGAATATGCCGGCCTTGGTGGACCTTTCGAAGCGTCAGGCGCTCAGCGTGTGCGAGATACTGGGTATCAAGGTGGCAGCCCTGGAATATCGTCCGGATGCCTGCGTGGATTGCGTCGTGGAGCAGCGCTACAAGGGCACTCCCATAGCGGCTGACGAACGTATCCGACGTGGCGAAAGCATTACCCTGGTGCTGGGCAGCGGACAAAGCGGTGAACGCGTCCCTGTCCCGGACGTGAACGGTTGGACCCTGACGGAACTGGCTCCCCTGCTCAACATGGCCTCGTTGAACCTGGGGGTGGTCGTGGAGTGCAAGGGGTGCAATACCAAGGAGGATAGTGCGTTCGCCAGGGTATATCGTCAAGTGCCTGGCGCACAGCGTAACGAGTACATCGCCTTGGGCGGAATGATCGACGTCTGGCTTACTGCGGATACGACGGGACTGCGGCCCGTGCCGTTCGTACATGATACCTTGGATAGCCGAGAACCCGATGAGGATGCGATCGACCCCTGAGCTATTGCTGCTTGCCGGCCTGTTCATGTGCAGTGGGGCCTGGGCCCAATCCGAGCAACTTCGACCACTCAACGCTCAACCGCGTGGAGTTCAGCAGGGAAGTGCGAAGAACGCTTCGAACGAGCTGTTCCTTTACATGAATTTGCCACAGGTGCTGCCCGTAGTGGATGATTTCTCCATCGATCGGACCCGTCAACGCAATGCGGAGGCCGGTGATGCCGGGGTCACGCTTCAGGAAACGGTCTACCGGTTGGAGGTCAATGGGATCTCCCTGCCCGATCAGGCATTCCGCACGGACACGACCTATCAGATCGTGGTGGACCTCACCGACCCGGATACGGTCATCACCACGTTCACGCCACTGCCTTCCGAGCAAGTGACCGTTCGCGACCTATCACAGTTCCCCAGCCCGGTGGAGGTGGTGACCGCGTGGCCGCCGTATTCGGTGCGGGATACGGTGAACGATGCGTCATCGGACACGACCTTCTTCACTCCTGACCTGGTACAGGATACCCTCTTTGTCTATGCGGTGGCAGCCGATCCGAGGACGTACATCCAAGCGGATAACAGTCAGGTGCCGCTCATCCTCTGGGAGGATGATGACGTGTTCGTCAACGGCACCTATCCGGTCGATCCTCCGACCATCGGGGTTGCAACGTTCGAAGGGCTCGATCGCACGGGGATGCCCTATGAGCGCGTACCAGCCACATCGTACGGGATCGCCGACCATCTCACATCGGTACCGATCGACCTGGCCCTTCAACCATCCGATTCAGTGTACCTGAGCTTTTTCTACCAACCTCAGGGCCTGAGCGGTGATGACCAGGTACAGGAGGCGGACAGCTTGATCCTGGAGTTCTATGCTCCGGACGAGGATGTCTGGGAGCGGGTGTGGCGTACGCCCTATGGTCCGCTTGCACCATTCCAGCAGGTTATGCTACCGATCACGGATACGCGCTTTCTCAAGCCGGATTTCCGGATGCGCTTCCTGAACTATGCGACCTTGAGCGGTGCCTTGGACCACTGGCACCTGGACTACGTAAGGCTCGGAAAGGAGCGTTCCTATACCGACACTTTGCTTATTGACGTGGCCTTTGTAATGCCGGAGGCAGGACTGCTGCAGACATACACCTCGGTACCGTTCAGCAAATTCGAGCAGGCTCCGGCAAGCTACATGGCGCCATCGGTGTCCCTCTTTCAGAAGAATCTGGCCGATCAGGACCGCTTCATCACGTACGGCGTACGTTCGGCCCTGGAGGGATCCGGCAACTACACGGGTTTCGGAAGCGGTAACAACACCAGCAACAACGCGAACAGCACTTTCGCAAGCACGCATGCTGTCGGGGCCAACGCTCCTCCGTTCGCCTACGATCCGGGTCTTTCGCAGGATGATGCGTTCTGGGATGTCCAGTTCCACACCAACGCCACGCCGGATATCAACCGCTACAACGATACCGCCCGCTTCGTTCAGGAGCTGAGCAACTACTATGCGTACGATGACGGAACCGCCGAGGCCGGATACGGGCTTACCAATGCTCCCGGAGGAAAGATCGCCTGCCGCTTTGATACGCAAGGCGGTGACTCGCTTCGTGCCATCAGGATGTACTTCGATCCGATCTTCTATCCCTCCGATCCAAGTACGGCTTCCTTCCTGGTCACCGTCTGGAGCAGCCTGTCCCCCGAAACGATCATCCACCAGAACTTCTCGTTCAGCAGTCCCGAGTATCGGCCACATGGCCTGAACAAGTTCGTGGAGTATCCCTTGGACAGTGCCATCTATGTGGAGAACACCTTCTTCATCGGTTGGGTGCAGACCGGTCCACAGTTCCTGAACCTGGGTTTCGATAAGAACAGGAACAACCAGGACAAGATCTTCTATAATGTGGCCGGATCCTTCGTGAATACCGGGTTTGAAGGTTCGCTCATGATGCGGCCGGTCATGGTCTCGGCTACCGACCCCTGGGCCGGGATGAATGATCGATCAACAGAGGGTACGGGGCACCTGCAGGTGTACCCCGTCCCTGCGTGGGATCGGCTCAACGTGGTCGCGGATGACGGGATGGATCCGCGCCGATACCGGATCATGGATGCCATGGGTCGCATCCTAACCGTCGGGACCTACCGGCAGGGTCATGCGATCGATGTTTCCGTTCTTCCGAATGGTGTTTACGTGCTAGGGCTTGAGGATGATCCGGGTATTCCGATCGCCCGATCCACGTTCGTGGTGCAGCGGTGATGGGACCATCGGACGGACCTGAGGACGGCGACCAGGAGCTGTACGAGCATCACCGGGTGGTCTGCGATCCAGGACAGTCGCCTGTGCGACTGGACAAGTTCCTGTTCGATCGCCTGCCGCATACTTCACGAAGCCGCATCCAGGCTGGCGCGAAGGCCGGGAACATCCTGGTGAACGAGAAGGCCGAGAAGCCGAGCTACAAGGTGAAGCCTGGCGATGTGATCAGTGTGGTGCTTCCCTACCCGGTGCGGGAGGTGGAGCTCCTTCCGGAGCCCATTCCGTTGTCCGTATTGTACGAGGACGAACACCTGGTGCTGATCGATAAACCTGCGGGCCTGGTGGTCCATCCTGGTCATGGCAATTGGTCCGGGACCCTGGTGAACGCCCTGTTGTACCATTTCGGCACGCTTCCGCAACGACCGGGACAGGAGCATGCCCGCCCCGGTCTGGTGCATCGCCTGGACAAGATGACCAGCGGGGTGATGGTGGTGGGTAAATCGGAAGCTGCCCTCACGCACCTGGCCGGACAATTCTACCATCGCACGTCGGACCGCAGGTACCTGGCGCTCATTTGGGGCGATCCGGAAGGAGATCAGGGTACCATCGAAGGTCACATCGGCAGGGACCTGAAGGACCGCCGGATCATGCGCGTGTATCCGGATGGCGATCAGGGAAAGTCGGCGATCACACATTGGACAGTGGTCGAGCGCTTCACCTACGTGACCTTGGTCGAATGCAAACTGGATACAGGTCGAACGCATCAGATCCGCGCGCATATGCGGTGGAGCGGCCATCCCTTGTTCAATGATCCGGAATACGGAGGTGATCGCATCCTGAAAGGCACGACTTTCACCAAGTACAGGCAGTTCGTGGAGAATTGCTTCAAGGGCTGTCCCAGGCAGGCGCTGCACGCCAGGTCCCTTTCGATCGATCATCCCATCGGCGGACAACGGATGCATTTCCAAAGCGAACTGCCGGACGACATGGCGCAGGTCATTTCCAAATGGCGGAGCTATGCCGGTTCCGGGGCCATCCCGACCGCGGGGAACGATCAGGGTTGATCGGTCGAGCGCAGCGTCCGTGCGCGTTCGATCTTGCCGGTCGCGGTTCGTATGAACCGTTCTCGAAAGATCACAAGACGGGGGAACGCATGGCGATCGAGCTTCCGGCGCATCCGATCCAGGTGTTTCGCCAGCTCCTCGTCCCCCGGACGCTCTCCTTCGCAGACCAGTGTGACGCATTGCCCCAGTTCCGCATCCGGCGTGCCAATGAAGAAGATGGGCCAGGGCATCAGTCCAAGGACCGCTTCCTCCAATTGTTCAGCATGGAACTTTCTGCCACCGCTCAGGATCACATGATCGTAGCGTCCACGCCAGATGAACCGGTGCTCATCGATCAACTCCACCACATCGTTCGTCCGGTGACGCATGGTGCTGAGGTGGGGGGTATCGATGATCAGTCGATCGTGCTCATCCGTGGTGAAGGACACCTTCCCAAGCGCTTGATATACGGGCTCCAGCGATGCCTGGTCGCCGCCGTTCAACTGCCGCAAGGCCACATGGGTCAACGTCTCAGTGCTTCCGTAACCGGCGAAACATCTGGTGGCGATCTGCTGCATCGAGCATACCAGGTCTTTGCTGATGGGGCCTCCACCGAGGAGCAGTATGTCGATCCCATCCAAGGCAGCGGAGCCCCGCTCTTTCAAAGCCGTTGAGACCTGAAGGGGTATCATCGCCGAGAATCGGATCGCCCGGTCGGTCTTGCGCAGAAGTGCTGCCCGTGCCGTTGGCGGGACCACCTCCACATCCAATCCGAGCACCATCGCGCGCACCCACATCATCTTGCCAGCGACATAGTATGAAGGCAGGCAATGGAGCACCCGATCACCTGCCTTCAATGAAAAGCTGTCGCCGGTAAGCCGGGCACTGGCGATCAGATCTTCTCTTGGCACCCGGATCTCCTTGGGGATGCCCGTGGTACCACTGGTCCGCAACGCCAAGGGTCCGTCCGCTGCGACCAGTTCCTTCAGCACCGCCTGCACATGCAGTGTCCAGGGTGCGTGGTCGAACCGTTGCACCAATTGATCGCACCAGCCCAGTATCCCATCCTCATGCAACCGTTCGCCCTCCACGGTCAGGGTACGGAAATTCCGATCGATCATGGAGAGAGGTCGGCAAGGTCCCACTCCCGCTCGGGTCGATACCACAGCATGGCATCGGCTACCTCCAAGGGCGAACCGACGTTGTTCTCATACACCTGTCCGGTTCCCAGCCCTTGGGGCATGGCGATGGGCAGGGTCGCCACCCATTGCGCGATCGCGTTCAGCCCGATATTGCTCTCCAAGGCGGAGGTGATCCACCATCCGATGCCCCGTTCCGTGGCGAGCTGGATCCATTCTTCGGAAGACCGCCATCCTCCGACCAGGCTCGGTTTGATCACGATGTACCGGGGGGCAACATGATCGAGCAGGTCCTTTTTGGCATCGGTGCTGAGCATGCCAATGAGGTCCTCGTCCAACGCGATCGGAACTGGCGAAGTGGCGCACAATTCTGCCATCATCTCATAGGCTCCCGGTGCGACCGGCTGTTCGATGCTATGCACATCCAGCTCGGCCAGCGCGTCCAACACCCTCGGTGCATCTCTGGCCTGGAAGGCTCCGTTCGCATCCACGCGCAATTGGACCTCTGATGCGGGATGATCCTTCCGCAGTTCTCGCAGGAGATCCAGTTCATGCTCGATACCCAGTGCGCCGATCTTCAGCTTTACACAGGTGAAGCCCTCTGCCGTTCGTTCACGTATCCGTTGCCGCATGGTCTCCTTGCTGCCCATCCAGACCAGACCGTTGATCGGGATGCCCCGTTGACCCAGGGTGAATGTGCTCGGGAACAGTTGCTTGGTCCCTCCGACCGAGAAGTCCCGCAGGCATTGTTCCACGGCGAATCGAACACTTGGAACACGCACCAGGTCCTGCTCCAGCCGGTCCTCCCAGGACCGGGTCTCGGCGCATAGCTCCACCAGCTTGGTCCGGATCTCCGCAGGGAACTCGACACTGTGACCGGGGAAGTGGGCCGCTTCCCCGATCCCTTTGATCTGAGGTCGCTGAGGGTCCCATGCTACCAGGTACCATACCGTTCGCTCGGAGATAGGGCCCTTACTGGTGCCCAAAGGGAAGGAGGGCCGCAAGGTGCGTTCGATCCAGGCAGCCTTCAATTCCATGACTTCCAAAGTCCGAGTGAGAAGGCCACCGTCGTCAGCAGCGTTCCAAGGACCAGCCGGGGTAGCTCCTTGTCCAGGGTACGCGGATCCATGTTGTTCATGACCTGCTTCAGTTGGGTTGCCAGGATGGGCATGCCCAATAGGAACGCCCATTGGGACATGTTCCTGAATTCGATGAACGTAAAGGACGTGAACCCGAGGAGGCCAACAACGATGAGCATGGCGTGATAGGTCTTCGCACGTGCGGCACCGAGCCGCACCGCCAAGGTCCTTTTGCCGTGAGCGGCATCGTTCCCGATATCGCGCAGGTTGTTGGTGTTGAGCACGGCGGTGGCCAGTGCACCAACACCCAGTGCCGGAAGCACGGCAGGGTACCAGAAGCTTTGAAGGTGCAGGTAAAAGGTGCCCAACACGGCGAGCGGTCCAAAGAACAGGAAGACCGATGCATCACCCAACCCATGGTAGCCATAGGGGGTCGCTCCATAGGTGTATCGCACCGCGGCAGCAATGGCCAATAGTCCCAAGACAAGGAACACCAACGTTTTGATCGAAAGCCCCAAGGCAAGGACGATCAACGCGCAACCGGTGATGAACGCCAGCAAGCCGACCAGCCAGATCGCTTGTTGCATGCTCCTAACCGAGATCGCACCGCTTTGGACCGCCCTCGTGGGTCCGATCCGTCCTGCACCGTCGGTGCCATGTTGGTGATCCCCCAGATCGTTCGCGATGTTACTGAGCACTTGCAGTAATGCAGCCGTAAGGAATGTCAGGACGGTGACGCTCCAGGACATACGCGCTCCGGAGGACCGTGCCGAAAAACCGGCCAGTGCAACTCCCACCAGAATGCTGCACAGTGCCAATGGCAACGTCCGGGGACGGAGCGCATGTATCCAAGCTCGGAGATCGGCCATCAAGGGTTCGTTCGATCGGCCCTGGACCCACCGAGACCGAAGAAGTAGACGAGGTTCACCGACCATCCGCCACCAGTGGCCGAATACTGTTGTGCGTTCAATTCATCCACCTGACCATCCTGAGATACGTTCCCGGATCGGACGTAGGCGGAGGCCCAATAGAAATGGGCCAGGGCCTCCACCCCGAGCTTGGGAATGAAATTCCAGGCGAACCCCGGAGAGAACGACACCATCTGATAGCTGCCTTTTTCACGGAGGTACGTGTCATTGTTTTCCGTGAAGTTGTTCTCCGAGTTCTGTTCAAGTGACCCGAACAGTGCGCTCAACTGGGCGAAGAGCGCGAACTTTTCGCTGCCCAAGTGTCCTCGAACGGCAGGACCAAGGCCCCACCAGCCACCTTCCTTGAGGTTGGTCTTGGTGATGCCGGTGATCTCGTTCGTTTCGCTGTAATCGAACTCGGAGAAACCGATATTCCCGATCAGCCCGATGCTTACTTTGTCGATCACGAAGTAGCCGACCTGAGGGTCAAGGCTCCACCTCAGCTTGGACTTGACCCGGTATTCCTCCGCCTTCCAACTGCCCCCGGCGGAGAGAAAGAAATTGCCTTTGCTCAGGGGAGGTGAGCTTTGTGCCAGGCCGAGCTGACCAAGACACATGCATAGCACCATCCCGATCGAGCGCTTCATGCAGCAAAGATGGGCGGTCGGTCTCACATGGAAGAAGGTGATGCCACGTTGGCCCGTATCGCGTCGAAATGGGCCTTCAGGATACGGGGTGAAACGTCAGCGCGAGTGCGCACCACCAAGATCGCGAGCTCATCCTGAGCGCCGTAAAGTTCGTCCAAGGCCTTGTCCAAGGATGCAGGACCATCGGCCTCAAGGACCCGGGCACCCCAGCAACGCGCAAGGTCGGCAGGGTCCCGGTCGTGCGAGGTCTCGAAATAGGGCAGCGTCCCTTCATCCGAACCGGGCCCCTCAATGATCCGGAAGATGTTGCCTCCTCCATTGTCGATCACCACGACCCGCAATGCTGCGGGACGATACGGATTCCAGAACGCATTACCATCGTAACAGAAAGCCACATCCCCGGTGATCAGCGTGGTCGGTCTCCCGCTGGCCCATGCCGCACCCACCGCAGTACTGGTACAGCCATCTATCCCGCTCGTGCCTCGGTTGCAGAAGATGCGCACATCATGTCTGGGAGGGAATAACTGCACATAGCGCGCGGCCGTGCTGTTGGCCAGATGGATGTCACTTTGAGCCGGAATGCGCTCCTGCAATACACGAAAGACCTCCAGGTCGCAGAATGGAATTTCCTTCAGGTATTGCTGCTGTGCGCTGAAGGTCGATCGGTCCAGTGCCGACCAGCGTTCGCGGAAGCCGGAGGGACGCGATCGGAGCGCTCCGCCAAGCTCCAGAAGGAACTTCTCGCTGGGGGAGGTTATCGTGCGTGTGGAACGAAAGAAGGTATCCTTGATCCCACCATGCTCGGATACATACCAATGCGCGAAGGCGGGTACATCCCGGAGGAAGGCGCGGATCCGTTTGCTCACCAGTTCACCGCCCATG
>JAGQVN010000152.1 GCA_020437905.1 Flavobacteriales bacterium | reverse complement strand
CCGTTCCTGGGTGACCTCCATCGGGACAGACCCCAGCGGGATGTGACCTGTGACCGTCCCGACGCGCAGATGCCCATCGAGGTCCATCAGGACCATGAGCACCTCCTCCACGTTGGCCACATGCTTGAGGTACTCTGTGTGGCCTGTGTGCTCGAAGCCTGCGGCTTGCATGGCATGCTTGTCAATGGGCGCGGTGACCAACACATCCACCTTGCCGGCTGCGATATCCTGCGTGGCTGCTTCCAGGCTTTTTATGGCGTATTTGGCCGATTCACCGGATGGTTTCCCGAACTCCACGGGTACGTCCTCCTCCCAAATGTTCACCACGTTCAATTTCCGCGGTGCAGCCTCTGAGGCGTCCGCGATCCCATGCACCGGGACTTCATCAGCTCCCACAGCTTTCCGATGGTGGCCCAGCGTACGGACCGATGCGTAGAGCACCGGGGTGATGTCCTGGAGCATACGCGCATCCTCGAAGGTGCGCAGCACGACCTCCAAGCCGATACCGTTGAGGTCGCCACACGTAATTCCGACACGGAGCGCCGCTTTTCCCTGGCTCATTCTCTCTCTTCCAGTGGTTCTTAGGAGCGTCCTTTCGCCCGCTCCTTGAAGTATTGATACAATAGACGGATCCCTGATCCGGTCCCTCCTTTCGTCCGGTATCCTTCCGCTCGTTGCAGATAGGCTGTTCCCGCGATGTCCAGATGCACGTACGGCCGGGTTGTGAATCGTGCGAGGAACTTCCCGGCGGTGATCATGCCGGCGCTGTCACCTCCCAGGTTCTTCATATCTGCGATATCGCTATCCAGCTCCCGGTCATATTCCTCCCAGAAAGGGAATCGCGCGATCCGTTCATGCACCACGTCGCCGACCTGCGCCAACCGTGTGAAAACCGGTTCTCCGGCGGTCCCCATGGCTACGATGCCCTGTGTTCCGATGGCCCTGGCAGCAGCTCCGGTGAGGGTAGCCGCCGTGATCACGAGCTCGGCCTCATACCGCTCGGCGTAGCTCAAGCCATCCGCCAGGATCATCCGTCCTTCAGCATCGCTGTTCATGACCTCCACGGTCGATCCACTGTGCATGCGCACTACATCACCAGGTGCGAAGGCATTGCCTCCAGGCCGATTGTCCGTGGCGGGGATCAGCGCCACGATATGGAGCGGCAAGCCCCGCAACGCCGCAGCCGAAATGGCCCCGATCATCGTGGCCGCGCCGGCCATGTCGCATTTCATGTAGTCCATGCTGTTCGGCGTAGGCTTCAGGCTCAAGCCTCCTGTGTCATAGACCACTCCTTTGCCGACCAGTACGATGGGCTTCTGGTTCTTCACCTTCTTGGGCTTGTATTCCATGATGGTGAAGCTGGGTGGGTCGGGGCTGCCACGATTAACGGCCAACAGGCCTCCCATCCCCAGGGCGTCGATCTGCGCCTTGTCGAACACCCTCACCTTGATGCCCGTATTCCGGGCGATCGTCCGGATCTCCGAGGCGAGCTGAGTGGCGTTCAAAAAGGAGACCGGTTCATTGACCAGGTCACGCATGGCGCAGACCACCTGACACAGGTCGAAGAGCTCTTCGACCTGTTCCCTTTTTAGCTGAGCGCCGCTCACGAACGCTTCGCGCAGATGGTTCGGCTTACCGTTCGTTTTGTACTTCCTGAACGAATGGCTCGACAGTGCGAGCCCCTCCGTAAACGCCAGGGTCAAGGATGGGTCCGGTGCCAGGCCAAGCACTTGGACCTGGTTCGTTCGGGTCTCCTCCAGCCTCCCGAACACCCTGGCCCCTGCCATGCGCGCTTTCTCCAGCCTTTTCGGCAGCGCCCCTTTGCGATCCAGGTAGACTGCGACCAACTGTCCGTCACACCATGAAAAGGCCAGGTCCTGATCATCTTCAAGCAGCTGACCTTTCAAGTGTGCCTGCTGCGCTTTGGAGATGGGGAGCTCCTTCACGTGGTTGCGCGAGCTTAGTACCGCCACCAGGCTCAACTCTGGCCTCTGTTTGGACCGATATTCAAGTCCGATCATGAAAGTGGATGGTTGCTTCGGAAGGATGGAAGGGAAAAGTGCTGGTCAGCCTGACGCGACCGCCCTCAAAGATAGCCTTCCGCGAATGGTCGATCTTCATGCGCACCGATCGGCATCCAAGAGCGTTGAACAGAGTGGTCGTTCCCATGTTTTTTGGACAGGTTCACCCTGTAATTGACGACCTTTGATGTCCCCGATGCGAAAGGTCCTGTTCTTCCTGATGCTATGTTCGGCCGCTGCAGTCGTGCCGGAACATGCATGGGCCACCCATAATCGGGCCGGGGAGATCATCTACTGCCAGGACCCGGACGATCCGCTCAGTTATTTCGTCCAGATCATCACGCATACAAAGACCTCGGCTCCTGCGGACAGGCCGGAACTGGAGATCTTCTGGGGTGATGGTACCAGCGAGATCCTCCCGCGCGTGTCCGTCACCTTGGTCCAGAACTTGGACGCACAACGGAACGTCTATGACGGTTGGCACACCTATTCCGGACCAGGGATCTTCACCTTGAGCTTCGAGGACCCGAATCGCAATGAGGGGGTCTTGAACATCCCGAATTCGGTGCTGGAGACCTTTTGCGTGAAGTCCCAGCTGATCATTTCTCCACTGACCGGCGGGAACTGCAGTGTTCGCTTCCTGAACTCCCCTCTACAGGATGCCTGCCTGCAGCAGCTTTGGGTGCACAACTCGGTCGCCTTCGACCCGGATGGGGATAGTCTGAGCTATGAGCTTACTGTGTGTTCCGGGTTGAACTGTGACCCCATTCCAGGCTACGAGTTCCCGGATGAGGTGGCTGCTCCTCCCAATACGTTCTCCATCGATCCGTTGACAGGCACCATGGTCTGGAACACCCCTCAGTTAGTAGGGGAATACAACATCGCGTTCATTGTGCGGGAATGGCGAAATGGCCAGATGATCGGCTGGGTCACGCGTGATATGCAGATCACCGTGGTGCCTTGCAGTAATCAGCCGCCGGTGGTGGCGGAGCAACAGGATACCTGCGTCGAGGCCGGGACCTTCCTGAGCTTTCCCGTGTTCGCCAGCGATCCGGATGCAGGACAATCGGTCACCCTGACCGCATTGGGCAGTCCCTTTGTCCTTGATGACAGCCCGGCCACCTTCGTGAGCCCGATACCCGGGAACCCGGTCAACGGCATATTCAATTGGAGCACCGTGTGCGAGCATGTTCGCTTGCAACCGTATCAGGTCGTATTCCGGGCCACGGACAATGGACAGCCGGTGAACTTGGAGGACTACGAGAGCATGAACATCACCATTGTCGCACCGGCACCGGAGAACCCTTCCGCCACGGCCAGCGGGAATGTCATTGAATTGCAGTGGGACGCGAGCGTCTGCTCCAATGCCGTGGGCTACAAGATCTACCGCAGGAGCGGTCTTTATGGGTTCGTGCCGGGGCCTTGTGAGACCGGTGTGCCTGGCTATACAGGCTACGTACAGGTGGGGTCGACCTCCGGTTTGAACGCGACGAGCTTCACCGACGCCCAGAACCTGGTGTTCGGCAATGAGTACTGTTACATGGTCGTGGCCTGCTTCGAGGATGGCGCTCAGAGCTACGCCTCCGTTGAGTTCTGTGCCATCCTTGACCGGCAGGTCCCGGTGATCACACATAACAGTGTGGGCGTGACGGACCCGGTGAACGGTGTTGATACCGTTCGTTGGAGCAATGCCTGGGACCTGGACACGATCGCGCGTCCAGGCCCCTATCGCTTCGTACTGTTCCGGGGGAGCGGATTCAATGTGGCCAATACACCCATTTGGACGAGCAGCGACCATCCATTCCTTCAACACCCGGACACGGTCTTTATCGACCAGGGCCTGGATACCGAGAGCGGACCCCACACGTACCGTGTTCTTTTCCTGGGTTCAGCCGGTACCGATACCATCGGATCGAGCAACGTGGCCTCCTCGGTGTTCATCACGGGTGTGCCCAATGATGAGCAGATCACCGTGGAGATCGCGCAGAACACACCATGGATCAATACGGAGTACGAGGTCTTCCGGTTCGATGGCACCGAATTCGTTCCGATCGGCATCACCAATACCACGAGTTATGTGGATACCGGATTGGTGAACGGCCAGGAGTATTGCTACCTGGTGAAGAGCACCGGCGCATACAGCGATCCGGATGTGGTTTCCCCCTTGATCAATTTCAGCCAGGAGACCTGTGCGATACCGGTGGACCTGACGCCTCCCTGCCCGCCAACGTTGGACATCGACAACGATTGCGAGGTCCCGCTGAACTTCCTGACCTGGACCAACCCGAACAGCACCTGTGCGGATGATACTTGGATGTACCACATCTGGTTCACCGATTCACTGGGGGGGGATCCAGCGATCATCGCTACCATTACGGGTGCGACGGACACGACCTTCCAGCACGTGGATGGTACTTCCGTGGCCGGTTGCTACTACGTTACGGCCATCGATTCGGTGGGCAACGAAAGCGCATTCAGCAATGAGGTCTGCGGGGACAATTGCCCGGAATACGAACTGCCTAACATATTCACCCCGAACAGCGACGGTCGGAACGACACCTTCCGTCCGTTCCCGTATCGGGGGGTCAAGGTCATCGACCTGCAGGTCTTCAATCGGTGGGGACAGGTGATCTTTACCTCGACCGACCCGGATATCGGCTGGGACGGCACCCACCAGAGCGCGAACGAGCCCGTTCCGGAAGGCGTGTACTTCTATACCTGCGTGGTGACCTATGCGCGGCTGGCAGGACCCGAACAGGTGCTGCTGAAGGGCTATGTCCATCTGATACGCAGCTCTGTCTCCACCGTGAACTGATGTTCACCGGCATTGTTGAGGAGGTTGGTGAGGTCGTGGCCATCAGGCCGGAAGCAGGCAATGTGCATTTGAAGATCAAAGCGCGCATGGCGCCGGAACTGCGGGTGGATCAAAGCGTGGCGCACAATGGCGTCTGCCTGACCGTGGTGGAACTGGAAGGTGATACCTACACCGTGACCGCCGTACTGGAGACCTTGCGACGCAGCAACCTGGGTGATCTGAAGCCCGGCGACGGCGTGGACCTGGAGCGCAGTCTGAAGCTCGACGACCGACTGGACGGCCACATGGTGCAGGGACACGTGGACGAGGTGGTGAACTGCACCGGGGTGCAGCAGGAGGGCGGAAGCTGGCGGTTCGCTTTTTCTTCATCCGAGCGCCATAGGCACCTGCTTGTGGAGAAGGGAAGTGTATGCCTGAACGGGGTCAGCTTGACCGTGGCAAGCTTGTACGACGATCGGTTCGAGGTCGCCATCATCCCCTACACGTTCGACCATACGGTGTTTCGCGCCATGAAGGCGGGTGATCGGGTGAATGTGGAGTACGACGTGTTGGGCAAGTACGTGGAACGGATGCTCAAGGCGCGCTCGATCTCATGACCCGTACGCGTGTCCGATCCTCTCCGGATCGCAATTCCAGCAGATAGGTTCCATCTGCCAGGTCCGGCAGCGTCAGCTGGAGGTCGCGGCGCGCGGCCACCAATGAACTTTCGAATACCACACGCCCGGAGGCATCGGTCAGGGTCATCGACACCGGTCCTTGGAAAGATGTCCCGAGGTATAGGTCCAGGCGCCTGTCGAATGGATTCGGGAACGCTGTTACCCCAGTGGCCTCCAGTTCGCCTCCAGGAACACGAAGGACGGTCCCTTCCCCACGAAGCAGCCAGATGTCCGGGTCCAGCAGGGCACTGTCGGCCAGGAATGGCAACCAAAAGGAATAGGTCTGACCGCTCATGGTGTGGTCCAAGATCACAAGGCTGTCCTGAGCACCGTTCTTGAAGCGGACAGGCACCGGCATTTCGTAGAACGGCACGCTGGGGTGGGAGGTGCTCTGGTCCAGCTGCACTTGAACGGTCCCGTCGGGGCTTTGGCCCCACAATAACGTGTATGTCGGGAAGCCTTGTCCATAGTACCAATCCAAGAAGAACTCGTCCAGATCCAGCCCGCTGCTGGCCTCCAAATGCGCTTGCAGATCCGCTGTTCGGGAGGTGCCGAACGCCAGCTCCGGATCGTTCAGGTAAGCGTTGATCCCAGCAAAGAAGTCCGCATCGCCGCAAACCCAGCGCAACATGTGCAGGACCATGGCGCCCTTGTTATAGGTCAGGCGCGGGTCGAACAAGCGATCGATGTCCAAGGTATCGGGCACGTGAACGCTACCGCCAGGCTGGCTGGTGATGCCGTCGATCCGGGCTTGGAGCCAGCCTTTCCAGTATTGGGTAGCGATGAAGTCGTAGCAGAGGCCGCTGAGGTAGGTCGCGAAACCTTCGTTCAACCACAGGTCTTGCCAACTACCGCACGTCACCTTGTTGCCGAACCATTGATGGGCCAGCTCGTGCGCGGCCAGTTCATAGCTATAGCCCCCCAGGAAGCTCATGGTCTGGTGCTCCATGCCGCCACCCCAACCGAACTGGGCATGCCCGTATTTCTCATCTGCGAAGGGATAGGTGCCGAAAAGGTCGCTGAACAAGGGCATCTGCTGGGCGATATCGCCGGCGTTCAACCAAGCGACGAACTCATCCTCCGGATAACAATAAGTGAGCATGTCCACGGATGTGCCATTACCTAGATCGATGGGCGCGTTCAATTCCAGGTAGTCGGTAACGGCAATGGCGATCAGGTAGTAGGCGATCGGGTGGCGGTGGCGCCAATGGTAGCGTATCTCCGTACCTCCGGTAAGCGTGTCCACTGCGGCGAGGACCCCATTTCCGGCGACCCTGTTCCCGATCGGCGCCGTGACGCGTACATCGATCGAATCGATCTTGTCGTGCAGGTCCTGCTTGCACGGCCACCAGTCCTTACTTCCGTAAGGCTCGCTTAATGTCCAAAGGACCGGCGTGCCATTGTGGTCCCCGATCTCGAACGATCCGAAACCTGTCCCTGCGGGAGCGCCATGGTACGTGATCAGGACACTGTCCAAAGTACCGCTGGTAAGAGTGGCTGGCAGTGACATGGACAACTGGTCGTCTGCTGCATGGGTGAACGGGATGCTCACACCTTGGAAGGCCACCTCATCGACGACCAATCCTTGTCCGGCTTCCATGATCAGCTCGTCCAGGTCCATGGTGGTCGTGAAATGGACCCACACCTCGCCGGCGATGGCATTCACCGCAGGGTCCACCTGCCAGGTAAGGCGCGCATAGTGCTGGTCGTATCCGAAGACGGGGGTCGAAGCGGACTTGGCCAGCGCACCATGTGCTTTGGCTTCCCAACAGGCTATATACCCGGTCTCGTTCGGGTCCGGTAGCGATTGGGCCACAGCCATGCCCGACCATAGCCCGAAGGCGCCTAGGAACAGCCAGCGCAGCATGTGTGAAAGATACGACTGCACCTGACCGAGCTCCACCCCACCGGTGGTCCTACCAGACCCGTTCCAGGATCTTACGTACGGCCTCGCTTCGGCCCATGGTATAGAAGTGGATGCAGGGAACACCGCGCTCCTTCAATTCCCTGGCTTGTGCCGTGCTCCATTCGACCCCCACACGTCGCACATCCTCCTTGGTCTTGCACGCGATCAGCGCCTTGGCCAAGTCATCCGGAAGGTCGACATGGAATGTCTTGGGGATGAACTGGATATGGCGCGGAGTGGTCAGCGGCTTGATCCCCGGGATGATCGGGATGGAGATGCCCTCGGCCCTGCACCGGTCCACGAACGCGAAGTACTTGGCGTTGTCGAAGAACATCTGTGTGACCAGGTACTCGGCGCCGGCATCCACCTTGCGCTTCAGGTAGGCGATGTCCGTGCTCAAGTTCAAGGCTTCCGAATGCTTTTCCGGGTAACAGGCCGCTCCGATGCACAGATCGGTGGGTGCGGCTTCCTCCTCCTCCTCGTGCAGGTACTGGCCTTTGTTGAGCAGGGCGATCTGGCGGATCAGCCCTTCCGCATAGGCATGCCCATCCCGCTCGGGGATGAAGTGCTGTTCGTTCTTCACAGCATCCCCGCGCAGCGCCAGCACATTGTCGATCCCAAGGAAGTTCATCTCGATCAGGGCATCCTCGGTCTCTTCCCTGCTGAAACCACCACAGATCAGGTGTGGCACGGTATCCACATCGTACTTGGCCTTGATCGTGGAACAGATCCCGATGGTGCCCGGCCGTTTTCGTACCCGCACCTTCTGCAACAGTCCGTGGCCCCGCTCTTTGTAAATGACCTCTTCCCGGTGATAGGTCACATTGATGAAGCTCGGCCTGAACTCCATCAACGGATCGATCCCTTGATAGATCGAGCGGATGTCCTTCCCTTTCAGCGGCGGAAGGATCTCGAAGGAGAGCAGCGTCCCCTTGGCCTTTTTCAGGTGTTCAATGACCTTCATCGGCCGGCGAAGATAGACCGGTGGGCCGTCGTGCGTGAACCTCCAAAGGACGAGGGTGCGTCTATCTGACCAAGGTCACATGCCCCGTGAAGGTCTCACCATTGCTGACGGAAAGCACGAAGTAATAGGTCCCTTCCGGCACCTCCTTTCCCGGCTTCCACTGGTTGCGATAGGAGGTGCTTTCGTACACGACCTGTCCCCATCGATTGAAAACCTTCAGGTCGGAGTTCGGATAGAACTCCACCCCGGTGAACTCCAGGTTGTCGTTCAAGCCATCGCCGTTGGGACTGAACACGTTCGGAACGAAGATCTCACCGGGTTGAATGACATATTGCTGGACCAGCGTGTCCTGGCATCCCTCCACCGTGGTCACCACCAGCATGACCGTGTATATGCCAGGTTCGTTGAACGCTTGCGTCACGTTCTGTGTATTGAACTGGCCGTTCCCAATGGACCATGCCCAGGCATCAATGACGGAACCGTTCCCGGTAGAAGCATCCAGAAAATCCACTATGACCCCAGGCAATTGAGGTGATGGAGGGTCCGCTTGGAAGAGTGCTGTCGGGTCGGAACCCACCACGACATCGAAGGGTCCGGAAGTGGCTGAACACCCCTGGTCGTTGGTGACCGTCACCGTATAGGTGCCAGTGGGTGCCAAAATGCTTGGGTCGGTGGAACCAGTGCTCCAGAGATAGGTCTGGTAAGCTTCCGAGGTGCTCAGCGCCGAAGGTGCTCCATCGCAACTGGCACCGGTACCTACAATGACCGGTTCGGGAGACGGAGAGATCGTCACGGCGAACGGTTCGCTCACAGCCGGACAATTGCCAAAGGCGACCGTGACCGTATAAATGCCCGCTTGAACCGTTATGCGCTCGGCGGTATCCCCGGTGCTCCATAAGTAGCTGTCATATCCGGCAGGGGCGGTCAACTGGGCTGGAACACCGTCGCAGACCGCCGCATCGCCTGAGATCAGGATCGGCCCCTGCGGCACCGGGTCGACGGTCACCGTGATGGTGGTGTCGTAGGTACAGCCGAAATTGTCCGTGACCCAGAACGTGTAGTCGTAGATGCCCGGTGTCGGGGTCTGAACGGTTGCGTGGAGCGGATCGTTCGGATCCTGGGTCAGCTGAGGCCCTGTCCAACCGGCACTGTCCGGATGGGCCGTGCCCAGGATCGGCGTGAATTCGGTCAGGTCGGGATACAGGCTGGGGTCGAAGTTGATGTTCCATGAGCAGAGGAAACCATCATCGATGCTCCACAGGTCGACCACGGTGAAGGTCCACGTACCGTTCAATGGACAACCGAGCAATTGGGACATGGGTTCAAGGCTTTCGTAGGTGCCTGAAGGAAGCGGTGAATTGAATGAATTGTCGACCCAGGTCCCATTGGTGGCCGTGGGGCTCCAGCAGTAGTCCCAACAGGTTCCGGGTGTTGGTGGCACGGTCTCGCCATCCAGAGCATCACCAATGAAGGTGCCTCCGCCGCCTTGCTCGTGGAAGGTCACGGTCTGGCCGTTCGGGCATGTGAGCGATATCACCAGGTCGCCCATGAACGAGTGCTCCATGCTGACACATACGGATAACAGGTCGTCGATATCCGTCAATACCGCACCCGGCTGGAATACATCATTGTACGTGATGATGCTGTTGAACGGCACTCCGAACTCGTCCGGCAAGTAGATGCCATCGCCGAAGTCAGCGAACGGCAATTCGGTCCAGGTGGTGGGTGTCGCAACAGCAAGCAGGTCGACCGTATCGCCCTGGCAGACCTGAAGACTTTCCGTGGTGCCTTGGAACGAGGGTGTCGTGCTCACCCAGACCACGAGGTCAACGAAATTCGTGCTCTGGCATCCGTTGTCATCCGTGAGCACCACCTGTACGACATACTCGCCGGGCTCATCGTAGGCATGTTGTACCACGGCACCTGAGAGGCTGTCCTGGACCCCATCGGCGAAGTCCCAATGGTATTCCACGATGCTGAACCCGGGGGCAGCGAAGGAGGCGCTTGCATCAAATGTGATCATCTCGTTCTGGCACACCAGGGCGGGAATGCCCTGACCCAAGGTGGCCACGGCTGTGGGGGCTGCGCAAGGAACGAAACAGGTGATCGAGGCAGCGAACACGCCGGTGCCCTGTGAGTTGCTGGTCCAAACGAGCGTGAGGCAACCGGTGGGGTTGTTCAACGAGGCAGAGACCACGCCTGGGTTGTCATTCCCGGTGAACGTTCCCAGAATGGGATCGTTCGTGCTGGCCCCATCGTAGATCACGAGCTGGTCGATCGGAGCAGGACCGTCCGTGGAGATGTTCCAAGTGATCCAGGAGATGGAGATCGCCGCATCAGGCCCATCCGGACAGATGGTCGTGGTGAAATTCTCGTTGTCGCTGTATCCGCTGGCTCCTTCACCCCCGCTATCCAGCAGTGCACCCGTACAACTGGTGATGTTCGGTTGTGTGATGGAAAAGATCTGTGCCCGCACCTCTTGGTGAAAGGCCAACACGAGAAACAAGGGGATGGTCAGCTTGGATCGCAACATGACAACGTACGGTATGCCGGTCGGGACTTCGACCTATTTCAACAATTGAACGTGTCCGAAATACTCCTGCTTTTCAGCGGTGAACATCGGACGTTCGACCAGTCGCCAGACATAGACGCCCACAGGGAGGATCTCACCACCGCCCAAATGGGTGCCGTCCCATCCTTCATTGATGTCCGTAGTCACATAGACCAGCTGGCCCCAACGGTCATAGATGGAGAGTTCATGGTCCTCGATGACCATGTCGCGGATGATCGGGAAGAAATGGTCGTTCAGTCCATCTCCATCCGGCGTAAAGGCCGTAGGTGCAAAAATGTTCGGCACCACGATCGGTACGACCTTGCACAGCGTATCCACGCAGCCGTAACGATCGCTTACTGCAAGGCAGACCTCGTATTCCCCGCCGAACACGTCCGGGAATTCATGATAGACGTATCTGCCCGAATCGGTGGAGAGCCCAGCAAAGTCCCAGTTGAACTGAACCGCTTCAGGGTCGTCCCCGGCAAAAAAGATGTTCGAATTGCCTTCGGTGCCTGGATCCGGCGCAAAGCTGAATGTGGCCTGCGGTGCAGGATCCACCAGCACCGCACCAGGGACCGTCAGGTGGTCCACGCAGCCGAAAGGTGTGGTCACGGTCAAGGTCACTGTAAACCATCCGGGATCCTCATACAGGTGGTCCACGAAGGCGCAGTCATTGGTCACCGTCCCGTCGCCCAGGTCCCAGACACAATCGTTGCCCAAAAAGATGGGGTCTGTCAGGTTCGTAAGGGTGACCTCCAACGGGTGGCAGCCGGAATCCGGGTCGGCCATGAAGGCCACGATCGGGAGGGGGTTCACCTGGACCTCCACCAACGAGGAATCCGTTAGGTGGTCGCAGGCACCGATGCCATATGCGACATAGGTATATGTGCCGTTCGTATCCACTGCCGGGTCAAGCAGTGCGAGCCTGGGTGTCAGCGCCTGGTCATGCCATATGCCGCCGACATCCGGACTTCCGCCCAACCGGGTGAACAGATCCACGGTGGGGCCGTCCGTACAAAGGGATAAGGTCCCATCCGTGCCGGCGTCAGGGAGTGGGTCGACGGCGATCGTCAGGTTGGAAGACAGGGTGGGGCAGGGCAGGATGGCCGTCACGGTGTAGGTGTACGTTCCAGGCACATCCATATTGGCCAGGAAGGTGCCCGAGGAGGGAATGCCTCCGGGACCTACCCAGTCGCCGCTCAGGTCGGGAGTGCCGCTCAGGGCGCCGGTCATGTCCAAGGGAACGGCATCCGTACACAACGTGATCGCATTGTCCAGTCCGGGGTCGACCGCCTGCGGTATGCTCACAGCCACGATGGCTGTATCGTTGGTACATGGCGCTCCTGCAGGAACAACATAGAGATAATCACCTTCCGGGTCGCTGCCGGGCTGCACGATCCCGCTATGGCCGGCACCATTGGGATCGGTCCAAGTACCCCCTACTTGCGGGCTGTTCCCCAAGCTCAGGAACAGGTCATCCGGTCCTTGGTCGCTGCAGTAGGCCGCCATGGCATCCGTACCTGCGTTCGGTGCTGCGGTCGTGGTCATTGTTACCTCACCGACCGAAGCACAGCTGGAGCCTTGTCCTAACGCATACAAGTAGATGCCATCCACATCCGTACCTGGAATGAATTGACCGGAATGCATGGCACCGTTCGGGTCCGTCCAATCCCCGCCTGCAGGAGGGCTCCCTCCCAGCAGCGTGAGCATATTCACGGGAGGGCCGTTGGAACAAACATCCAGGGAGCCCGGCGTCATGGTGGCACCTTGTTGCACCTCGACCACGATGTTCAGCGTCGAGGTCATCACGGGAACGCCATCGTCCGTGCCTTCGATCGATATGATGTGATAACCAACATCAGCTACGGTGGGCGTGGTCTCCACCACGATCTGCGCCGTTAGCCCCGGGGTGTTCGTGACGATCGTGAAGTTGCTGAGCGTGGCACTGCTGGCCGTGCAGGTCGTGGTCTGGCCGGGTTCGGGTGAAAGGAATACCACATCGATCGTAGCCGTCTCTCCGACGCATAAGATCAGGGAGTCGCACACCGATTGACCGGTGATGACAGGGGGTACATTAGCGGTGGCGATGTCCGTGGAGAATGTGAAGTACTGGTCATCCAAAAAGTCCACTCCATCATTCATGCCGAAAGGACCATCGTAGGCGACCCCCGGTTGATCGAAGCGGCCGAATTGGATGTAATCGACACCATTGCCCTCGTTGGCCCCGACACTGGCTGCGGTGCCCCCGAAGCCGTTCGTGCCGCCTGACGCGGAGCCAGTGGTCCACTGCATATCCTGATAACAGAAGGAAACGTTCGCCCCGTTCGGGATCACCGGGTCCGTGCCATCCGTGATGATCAGCTGGAAGGTGTTCACCTTGTCGGTCATCTGCGAATAGTACCCGACGTTCGTCCAGTTCACGAACAGTGCGGTAGGGGTCACCTTGAACTGGACGATGTTGTTGCCGGCACCCGGCCCACGGAGGTCCACATCCGCCCAGAAAGGAGCGACGATCGTGAACCCATTGAAGGGGAATCCGGTGGAACTGAACGTTCCGTACTGGGTCCCGAAGCTGACATTCCCATTGATGTTGATGTACGCCGTATTCCACAACTGCCCGTACAGGAAAAAGGAGAACGGAAGGATGATCGGACCGTAGCTGCCGTCATCGGCATTGTGGAACCCGGAAGCATCCCATTCCGAGCTGTTGTCGATCGTCGTGTATGTACCGTCCGGGTCGATCCAACAATCACAGGTGGCCGTTCCACCTCCACGTTGCATGATGGGTGGCGTGGCCCGCTGCATCTGGTTCGCCGTCAACATTTGGATCGGTGGCTGCGGGGCCACGTTGTAGGTACTCACCTTCCATGCGTCGTAGGAAGCCTGGTCATGCGGGGTCACCTGTGCCAGGATCGGCACCGACGCATGGATCAATACGAGGGAGATGAGCTTGTTCATGACCTATCGCATCAATTGGATGGTGACCCCTTTGGTGTGAACATGCCCTGCAGCATCGATCGCTTCGATCGCATAGAAATACTGTCCGTCCGCACTGGGTAGTCCGTTGAGGTCCCTGCCATCCCAGGGTGTAAGATCGTTGGCCTGGAACACCATCCTACTGTCTGCAGCCGAGAAAATGCGCACGGTGACCCGTTCATAGCCGCTGCCCTGCACCTCGAAGGTGTCATTGAAGCCATCGGCGTTCGGGGTGAACACGTTCGGGATGAACAGGACCACCTCGGCGACTTCTTCCTTGACCGGCTCTTCGAGCGGTGTGGGGTCCACGATCGGCACTTCCTCGCGCTGGTCAGGTTTTGAGCGTTCCGCCCTTCGGATCACCTCCTCGGCCTGCGCGTGATCCGTTCTAGCAGCCTGCGCAGCTTCTTCCTCAAGTTGCTGCAATACCTGCTCCACCACCTGTTTTCCGGTCGCGTCCTCAACGGGGCCGGTCATTTCAACGTCGGTCGTGACCGGCACGGGTGCTTCCGTGCTTTGGACAGGCGGCAAGTCGACCTCCTGTGTTGAGGCCTTTGGTCCTTCGGTCTTCTTCGCGGTCCCTGCCGAAGCAACTGATGCCTGCGCGGTAAGGGAAGCTGCCTCTTGCTGCCCGGCGGCGCTTGGCTCCTCCGGAAGTCCCGGAGCGGCTGTCTGCTCGGAAGGGGCTGCTTCGAATTCGATCGTCGCCGGGGGAACCTGGGTGTTTGCGATCGGGTCCTCGTTCGGTGAGGTCTCCCGGTCCATGTTCATCCAAGCCGCACCCGCAATAATGGCCACCGCGCCCACGCCGGCCGCGATCCAGGTGGTGCTGATGCCCGAGGCTCCGGAGGCGGCCGCAGCCACATGACCAAGCTGGCTGCTGATCGCCTGCCACGCGCTTGGGTCCACCGCGCTTTCATGCCCTTGGAACCGCTCCCGGAGCAGCTCCTCGAAGCCATCGGTCGCAGGTGCCAGCGGCAATTGCTGAGCGATGCCTTCCCACACGCCGGGATCCACCGGCGTTTCAAGGCCTTGGAGCCGCTCGCGCAGCAGTTCGCTCACCTTATCCTTCGCTTCCATCCTTGTATAGATCGGCCACCTCGCTGGGCAGCAATTTGCGCAGGTAGGCCCGCGCCTTCATGAACTGTGACTTGGAGGTGTTTTCAGAGATGCCAAGCATTTCGGCGATGTCCTTGTGGGGGTATCCTTCGATGGCGAACAGGTTGAATACCGCCCGATAGCCAGGAGGCAGGGCCTGGATCAGGTCCATCAGCTCATCGGTGGTCATGCTGCTCATGACATGCGAATCCTCGGCATGCAGGTACTCCGCCTCGGTCAGGTCCACGCTGTGGGCAAAAGGCTTGTTGCGGCGCAGGTGGTCCAGCGAGGTGTTCACCATGGTCCGAGCGATCCAACCACCCAGCGGGCCGTCACCGCGGTAGCGATCCATCTTCTGGAACACCTTCACGAAGCCGTCCTGAAGCATGTCCTG
>JAGQVN010000151.1 GCA_020437905.1 Flavobacteriales bacterium | reverse complement strand
GCACCCACCACCATGTTCGGGATGCAGCGGAAATAGGCCAGATCGAACGCCCCGTGATGGGTAGGACCGTCGGCGCCCGCAAGTCCACCGCGATCCAGACAAAAGACCACGTTCAAGTCCTGAAGCGCTACATCATGCACCACCTGGTCATAGGCCCGCTGCATGAACGAGCTATAGATGTTGCAGAAAGGCACCATGCCCTGGGTGGCCAACCCGGCGCTGAACGTCACCGCATGTTGCTCGGCGATGCCTACATCGAAAGCGCGGTCCGGCATGGCCTTCATCATGATATTCAGTGAACTACCCGTTGGCATGGCGGGCGTGATCCCAACGATACGGGGGTTCTTCTCGGCCAGTTCCACAATGCTGTGACCGAACACATCCTGATACTTCGGCGGCTGAGGGCTCTTGGGCGCCACCTTGATGATCTCTCCTGTCTCCTTGTTGAACAGCCCCGGTGCATGCCACACCGTGGCACTACCTTCCTCGGCAGGCTTGTACCCTTTGCCTTTGACCGTAACGGCATGCAGGATCTTCGGGCCCGGGATATCCTTCAGGTCGCGCATCACCTTGACCAGATGGTCCACATCGTGACCATCGACCGGCCCGAAATAGCGGAAGTTCAGGCTCTCGAACAGGTTGCTCTGCTTCAGCAGTGCGCTCTTCACGGCGTTCTCCACCTTCTGGGCCACGGCCTGCGCGTTCGGACCGAACTTGCTGATCTTTCCTAGCAGGTTCCAAACCTCATCCTTGACCTTGTTGTAGGTGTGGCTTGTGGTGATATCCGTCAGGTATTCCTTGAGCGCACCCACATTGCGGTCGATGCTCATGCAATTGTCATTGAGCACCACCAGGAAGTCAGTATTGGCGGTTCCCCCATGGTTCAGGGCCTCAAAGGCCATCCCAGCCGTCATGGCACCGTCACCGATCACCGCAACCACCTGCCGGTCCTTTTCGCCCTTCAACTTGCTGCCCATCGCCATACCCAGTGCCGCGCCGATACTGGTGCTGCTGTGGCCCACCCCGAAGGTGTCGTATTCGCTCTCTGAGCGCTTCGGGAAGCCGCTCAATCCCTTGTACTTCCGGTTCGTATGGAACCGGTCCCTGCGCCCGGTAAGGATCTTGTGACCGTAGGCTTGATGACCAACATCCCAGACCAGTTGATCGTAAGGCGTATTGAAGACGTAGTGAAGGGCCACCGTCAACTCCACAACCCCGAGGCTGGCGCCGAAATGCCCTCCTTTCGTGCTCACCATGTCGACGATGAAGTCGCGCAATTCCCGACACACCTGCTCCAGCTGATGCTCGTCCAGCTTGCGCAGGTCCTCGGGGACTTGGATACCCTCCAAGAGGGGGTAACGATGGTGTTCCGTCATTGCGGCGAGGCTGGAGAGAGGTAGAACAAAAGTACGCGGGTCCTGGTTCATTCGCAGTTCGGCCGGGGATCGTTGTCCACCGATCCATCCACGTTGTGCTTCCAGAACGATCGCCCCGGGGTTGCCGTACGTTTGCCACGCATCCCCTCATCGGCGAAAGGGACGAGGCAAATGAACGATCGGGTCCGCATCACGGAAGGATACATCTCGAAGCGGAGACCACCCCTGAACCTGGCCGCCAGGGATCGCGGGTTGTTCGAGCACGAACTGCGGAAGACCATCCCCGATGCAGAATTGGTGCTGATCCGGGACGCACACATACTGGACGATGTGGTCCTGACCACGTATGCACCGTTCACGTATGATAGGCTGACTTACGCCACGCCGACTGGCATGAAAGCCGCAGCTCGCTCGTCGCTGCATTACTTGGCGAGGCTACGCTTGGCCGCTAAGCGACCAAGGAAGGTGGAGGAAGCACTTTGGATCACCGATCGCGTGGCAGGTGGTTACTTCCATTGGTTCGCGGATGCCTTATGCCGCCTGAACGCCGCTCGGAAGGAGAAGCCCCGAATCCCGTTCATGTTGTCCGAGGAACTAGCAACTTGCGCGTATGTGCGTGGATCGCTCGAGCTTCTGGGAGAGCATGACCTGGTGACCTATCGCCCCGAAGAGCATGTTCTGGTGAGGTCCCTCTGGGTACCACAGCACTTGGCCCGGACGGGCAATTTTAATGACCCGGTGCTCAGAGATCTGCAGAAACGGTTCGAGGACCCCCTTTCGACCGATGCGGATGGCCGCGTGTTCGTGAGTCGCAGCAAGGCCCCCACCCGGCGCATCCTGAACGACACTGAAGTGGTTGCTATCATGCGCGATCATGGGGTCGCTGTGGTCCATATGGAAGACCTCACCTTTGAGGAACAGGTGGCCCTGATGCGTCGGACACGGACCTTGATCGGGACGCATGGCGCGGGTCTGACCAACATGCTTTTCATGCCACCAGGAGGCCAGATATTGGAGATCAGGGCGGCGGGCGACGCCCATAATAATTGCTATTTCACCATGGCCTCAGCACTGGACCACACATACCGGTACGTGCTCGGCGAGGCCAATCATCCCTTGACCCAGCTCGCCGACCTTCACGTCGATCCGGAAGCGCTGGATGCGGCAATGCGCATAATGCTCCATTGAACCGGCTCATTTCCAGTTCGGCCCGAAGCGTTCGAATGCAGCCTTGTCGAGCATTGCCCGATGCTCCGGAGCGGCCAACTCGATCAGCGCCCGCGCACGTTGCTGCAGGTTCTTGCCGAACAAGTCGACAGCGCCGTGTTCAGTGACCACGTAATGTACATGGGCCCTTGTCGTGACGACCCCAGCACCGGTGCGAAGAAAGGGGACGATCTTGGAATGCCCCTGTGAGGTGGTTGAGCACATCGCGATGATCGGTCTTCCCCCCTTGCTCAGTGCCGCGCCACGGATGAAGTCCATTTGTCCACCCACCCCGCTGTACTGATAGGTCCCGATGCTGTCCGCACAGACCTGACCGGTCAGGTCGATCTCGATCGCACTATTGATGGCCACCACCTTGGGGTTCTCCCGTATGACCTTTGTATCGTTCACATACCTGGCGTCCAGGAACGCGAAATAGGGGTTGTCATCCACCAGGTCATAGAGGCGTCGGGTCCCCACCGCAAAGGAGGTCACCACCTTTCCCTGATGTTTCTTCTTGAAGCGATTGTTCACCACACCGCGCTCAAGCAGATCGATGATCCCGTTCGAACACATCTCCGTATGGATACCCAGGTCCTTATGTCCATGAAGGCTCTTCAGGACCGCGTCCGGTATAGCTCCGATGCCCATTTGAAGCGTGCTTCCATCTTCCACCAGATCGGCAATAGAGCGACCGATGGCCCTCTCCCGCTCAGTGATCTCCGAACCGTAGTCCACCTCCGGCAAAGGGTCTTCGACCTGCACACAAGCGGAGAATCGGGATATGTGTACCTGGCCATCTCCATGGGAGCGGGGCATCCGGGGGTTCACCTGAGCGATGACGGTGCGGGCGTTCCGTACGGCCGATCGCGCGACGTCGACGGATACCCCCAGCGAGCAATAGCCATGTGCATCGGGCGGAGAAACGTGAACGAGCGCAACATCCAGGGGAAGTATGGCCTGGTCGAAGAGGCGCGGGACCTCGCTCAGGAATACCGGAACATAGTCCCCTCTTGGTCCATCGACAGCGGTGCGCATATTGGCAGAGACGAACAGGGCGTTCAGGAAAAAACTGGTCTGCACCTCCGGACGTTCGAAACCGACCGGTCCCAATGAGCTGATGCTGACCAGTTCGACATCCTGCAGCTCCCCGTGCCGGTCGAGCAGAGCAGCAAGCAAGGTGAGCGGTGTGGCGGCACTTCCGTGGATGAACACCCGATCGCCCGAACGGACCAGGCGGACAGCCTCCTGTGCCGACCTCCAGGATAAGGCTTCCATTTCCCAAAGAAGGAGAATGCCGCCGGCCCCGGTGCTGACCATGCTCAGGCATCTGTCATTTATACTCCTGGAGAATAATTTCCATGGCATATATTTGCATGATCATGGACCGCAAACGCTTTCTTCGGAACGGCCTGCTGGGTTCGGCTCTGCTTCTCGGCGGCGCTGCAGGTGCACGGTCGTTCAAGAGCAAGGCTGAAGGACCAAGTGCCACTGATCCGGTGGGCTTCGATCATCTGCCACCAACCCCGCCCAAGCGCATGGAGAACATGGTGATACACCGCGCCAACGAGCGCGGCAAAGCCGATCATGGTTGGCTCAAAGCGAACTTCAGCTTCAGTTTTGCCAACTGGTACGACCCGACCCGGATGCATTTCGGGGTACTGCGTGTCATGAACGATGACATCATTGCTGCGGGCGCCGGCTTCGGCACACATCCCCACGAGAACATGGAGATCATCACCATTCCGCTGAAGGGAGCACTTCAGCACAAGGACAGCATGGGCAACACCAGTGTGATCCATGCCGGTGAGATCCAGGTGATGAGCGCCGGGACGGGTATCCTTCACAGCGAGTTCAACCCTTACGGCGACCGGGATGCCAACACCTTGCAGATCTGGCTGTTCCCGCGTGAGCGTCAGGTCACACCCCGCTACCAGCAGATGACCCTGGATCTACAGGACCGTGGTAACCAATGGCAGCAGGTCTTGTCGCCGTACCCGGACGATGACGGCGTGTGGATACATCAGGATGCGTGGTTCCACATCGGAAGGTTCGATGCCGGTCGCCATGTCGATTATAGGGTCAAGCGCGAAGGCAACGGCGTATATCTCTTTCTCATTGAAGGCAGTGCCTCTGTGAACGGGGAGACGCTCCACAAGCGGGATGCTATAGGCATTTGGGACACCGACCAGCTGGAGCTGACGATCGGCCCTGAAGGCGCTGAGATCCTCCTGCAGGACGTGCCCATGCAGCTTTCCTGATCAGCATCCGGCCTACCTTGTGCCGGGAATGAAAAAGATCAACGATACCACGATCGCCTTGTTGATCGATGGTGACAACGCCACGCCCAAGCGATTGGCCGCCATCCTGGAGGAGGTCAGCAAGGTGGGGACCATTACGATACGGCGCATTTATGGGGATTGGACCTCCACTGGCATGACCGGATGGAAGGACCTGCTCAATGCCCATGCGATCCAACCCGTACAGCAGTTCGCCTATACCAAAGGCAAGAACAGCACGGACAGTGCCATGATCATCGACGCGATGGACATCCTCCATGGCGATCAAGTGGATGCCTTTTGCATCGTAAGCAGTGATAGTGACTATACCCGATTGGCCACACGTCTGCGGGAGAGCGGTCTGTTCGTCATGGGTGTCGGTGAGAAGAAGACCCCGGACGCGTTCGTGCAGGCTTGTGAGCGGTTCATCTATGTGGAGAACCTGGATGTGCAGGAGGAACCCCGACCGACCCCCCAGCGGGAAGGCAAGACCAAGGCCAGAAGCCCCCGCAACACGCTTTCGAACAATACTGCTTTGATGCGCAAGTTGCGCAAGGCGTTCAACATAGCTCGTGGTGAAGAAGAAGAGGTATCGCTCAGCCTCATTGGACAAGCGCTCCGTCGATTGGATCCCGGATTCGACCCACGGAGCTATGGTCATGCATCCTTGTCCTCGCTGCTGAACGCTCTTAAGGACAAGCTAGAGGTGCGCCGCGAAGAGAAGGGGAACGCGGTCATGGTGCGATTCAAGTGATCTCCTGAGAACAACGCTG
Source organism: Flavobacteriales bacterium (assembly GCA_020437905.1). GTDB lineage: Bacteria > Bacteroidota > Bacteroidia > Flavobacteriales_F > PHOS-HE28 > PHOS-HE28. The sequence continues at coordinate 570 of JAGQVN010000151.1, read as the reverse complement.
AGCAGATCCCCGGCTTACGCCGGGGTCCTTGGATCAACGTGGCAGAGCCAGCTGTGCCCGGCTCGCTCGGCACCCAAGGCGACAATGACCTTCGTGCAAGGATGCACCTTGCCATTTGCTTGCCCCCCGATGCGACGGCATCCCATCTGACAATCCCGAACGGTCACCGAACTCCATCGAACGAAGGTGGCCATCGTCATCTCGATAGTGGATCTATTTTATTTCCATGGATTTATTTTCCATGTTATATATTTGCATTGTCATGGACAGGAAGACCTTTCTACGCAACAGCCTCCTGGGCGCCGCCGCTGCGGCGGGAGGCACCGCCGCGGCCCGGCTTCTGAACGAACCGGTACCGGAAACCGTTGGCTTCGAACACCTCCCCACCAACACCCCCCGCATCATGAGCAACATGGTCCTGCACCCCGCCGCCACACGAGGCCATGCCGACCACGGTTGGCTGGACACCTGGCACACCTTCAGCTTCGCCAACTACTACGACCCGGAGCGCATGCATTTCGGCGTGCTGCGGGTGCTGAACGACGACACCGTGGCCCCGGGCATGGGCTT
>JAGQVN010000150.1 GCA_020437905.1 Flavobacteriales bacterium | reverse complement strand
GTATCTGCTGGACAAGGAAGCCCAGTAGTGCTCGTTCAGACCTTGCTGATCGCGTCACGTACCGCCCGACCGATACGATCGACCAAAGCCAGGTCCATATCAGCGAACAAGGGTAGACATAGGATACGGCTCGAAATATCCCTGCTTATCGGGCAGACCTGACCAGAACAATAAGGAAGCGTATCCAGTGAGGGGTAGAAATAACGACGCGGATAGACCCCTTGCGCGTTCAAGGTGCTGATCACCCTCAAGGCCTCCTGCTCGGCGCGGAATAACACCGGGAAATAGGCATAGTTGTACTCCACATCAGGTCCGATGTTCAGCACTTGCAGGGTGCCCACTTCAGCAAGGATGTCCCTGTACCGCAGCCATGCACCCTTTCTCGAGGAGATAATGTGGTCAATATGATCGAGGACCAAGTGACCTATTGCGGCATGCACTTCGCTCATTTTGCCATTGATCCCGATCCCCTGAAAGGCCTCTGGTCCCGCATGTCCGAAATTTCTCATGTAAGCGAGCCTCTGTACCACCTCCGGGTCGCTAGCCACGGCAGCCCCGCCTTCCACAGTATGGAACAACTTGGTGGCATGAAAGCTCAACGTCGTAACGTCACCGTACGATGTTATAGGCGCACCGTCCACCTTCACCCCGAACGAGTGCGCTCCATCGTAGATGAGCTTCAGCCCATGTCTATCCGCGATCGAACGCAAAGCGTTAACGTCACATGGATTTCCGAACACATGAGTTGCAAGGATCGCGGTGGTTTTCTTCGTGATACAATGTTCCACGGACCGTGGATCGATGGTCAATCGCGTGGGGTCGATATCAGCGAAAACAGGTGTACACTTTTCCCAGACCGCACTGCTTACCGTTGCCACGTACGAGAATGGAGTAACGATCACCTCATCCCGCACATCCAAAGCTCGGATCGCTAGTTGCAACGCTACGGTACCATTGTTAAGCGCCACCAATCCCGGTGCATGCAAGTAATTTCGAAGTCGCTCTTCCAGTTCCCTTAGGACGACCCCATTGTTGGTCAGAATCCCTGACTTCCAGATGGATGACAATTTCGCCTCGATCTCCTCGACAGCTGGCAGGAACGTCCTGGTAACAAAGACCTCCTCCATCCCATCCTGCGGGACCCCATGGACCGGTAGTTGCTCTATGTTCTTGTTCACCTCCTTGATCATTGCCTCCTCCCTTGTTGGTCAGGACCAATCAAAGCTGGGACCGAGTATGTCCACAAGTTCCGAATTCCGTTCGGCAAAGTACCTTCTCAATTCAGATTCCAATCCAGCATCCAGGGCCGAACCATAAGGCCTCACATTCGATCGTTGAGCTAGAACCTCGGGGTCCCGGACAGGATCGATGCCTAGATATGCACACACTTCGTCCAAGGTCTCTACCGGTGCATCCCGGAATCTCTCGTAAGCAAGGACCAGCACCCTTTCCCTGGGGAAAAGGTCGTTCATCCGACCGACCTGCAGTGCGTAGAGACCCCGCGCTAGATAATAAGGTTGCAACGGATACGGACGCTCTTCCAATTCATCACGGACAGCCACTTCGAACGGACGCGGATCATGCAGATGTCCGAACCGAGGATGTGTCTTGAAGGAACGGTACATATTCCACGCGCTATATGCACGATGCACTGGGTCCCTCAGGATCAGAATCAGCTTCACCTCTGGAAGGTCCGACGAGATCCTTTCCATCGCCTTCCTTGAAAAAATGTATTCCGGGGTAGCCTCCAACGTGATCGGTGTTGGGCCCTTGATCGGTTTCAATGGGAAAACGTTGCGATATGCTGAGGGGCCACGAGCATAGTATGCATCATCATTGAAGAAACCGATCTCCTTTACCGTAGGAACCAGTACTGAAGGATGGGCCCCAAGCATATCGAACAGTGCCGAGGTGCCCGCCTTTTGCACTCCGACCACGATCGCGGAAGGTCGTAATCGTACGCGCATCGGCTCGACCAGCCTCT